>DAOWHG010000096.1 GCA_030641535.1 Mycoplasmatota bacterium
CATATGAAACAATTAGAAAAGAATTTGAAGAAGTTTATTTTGAACCTATTGGATATTTTGACGGAACTGAAATTGAACAAGCAAAAGAAGTTTTAACTAATGCAACTACATTAACTGAAGTTAGAGATTTAGGTAAGATGTATAATGTTGAGATTCCAAGAAGAATTAATAAAAAACAATTAATTGACATTGTTGCTATTAAATTAAACTTTGATCAAGCTAAAATTGATGAGATTTCTAAAAAATCAATATTAGAAATTGAAAGATACGCAAAAAGAAGAAAAGTTAATGTTTCAATAGAACTTAAGAAATCAGATATGATAGAATACATATTGATTAAAATGCCACAAGAAGAAATTCCTAAATATACAAATTCATTAAAAATCTTCGCTGGAATGAACATTGAAGAATATTTGTATAATTTGAAATTTGAAGAAATTGCTGGAAAAGTTACTGAAGCTAGAAGAAAAAAACTAAATAAATTAATATTGATAGGAGCTGCTTTAGGTGTTGTAATCTTAGTAGGTTACTTAGCTGCGACTACTCTACTGTAAAAAGGTGATAACATGGAAAATATTGATAAATCACAATATACGCCGATGATGCGCCAATATTTAACAATAAAAGAAGACTATAACGATGCTATAGTCTTTTTTAGACTTGGTGATTTTTATGAAATGTTTTTCACTGATGCCTTTTTAGCATCAAGAGAACTCGAAATTCAGTTAACTGGGCGAGATGCTGGTACTAAAGAAAAAGTTCCAATGTGTGGTGTTCCGCACCATGCTGCTGCTGCATACATTGAGAGATTAATTCTAAAAGGATACAAAGTAGCAATCTGTGAACAGGTTGAAGATCCCAGTGTCGCAAAAGGAATTGTTAAAAGAGATGTTGTAAGATTAATCACTCCAGGAACATTCATTGAAAATAAAAGTGATGAGATAAACTATATCGCAGCTATTGGTATAAACATAAACAATTATACAATTAGCTTTTTAGATTTATCTACCGGAGAATCATATTCACTCAACCTCCCAAAAGATTTAAATATCTTAATTAATGAATTATTACAAATTTCACCAAAAGAGATTATTATTTCCAATTTCTTTGATGAAACTCATTTAGAAAAATATATTAAAGCAGAAGGAATAGTCGTTTCTATCAACAACGAAGTAGAAGTTCCTAGTGTCTTTGATGATTTATATAAACATTTACCAACAAAAGAAGAGAAAAAAACATTCAAACGATTATTAAATTACATTATAAGAACTCAAAAAAGAGAATTGATGCACCTTAAAAAAGCAATAATCTTAGAAGCATCATCTTACGTAAAAATGGATTCAAACACAATTAGAAACCTAGAACTTACAGAAACACTCAGAACAAACAACCGTATCGGTAGTTTGTTTTGGCTAATTGATAAATGTGAAACAGCAATGGGGTCACGTTATTTAAAGAAACAAATCTTAAGACCTCTTGTTAATAAAGAAATACTTGAAACAAGATATGATACAATCGATATTCTAAACAAAGAATTCATCACAAAACAAGAAATCAAAGACAGTCTTAAAAATGTCTATGATCTTGAAAGAATCGTTGGAAGAATATCTTACGGAAACACTAATGGGAAAGATTTAGTTCAATTACGTAAATCACTAAGTATCTTACCTAACTTAAAAACTGATTTATTACTATTTAAGAATCCTCACACTGATTTTCTATCAGAATCATTAAATCCTTTAACTGAGTATTATAATTTACTTTCTGAGGCAATCGTTGATGATCCACCACTTACTATTAAAGAAGGTGGAATAATTAAAGAAGGATTTAATAGTGACTTAGATGAGATAAGAAATAATGCCTTAAACATCAAATCATGGCTTAAAGAACTAGAAGAATCAGAACGAGAAAAAACAGGAATCAAAAAACTAAAAATTGGATATAACCGTGTTTTCGGATATTACATTGAAATACCGAAAGGACAAATAGCTAATGTAAAAGAAGAATTTGGCTATACAAGAAAACAAACCTTATCAAATAGTGAACGTTACATCACAGAAGAACTTAAACAAAAAGAAACAATCATTTTATCTTCTGAAGAAAGAAGTATAAAATTAGAGTATGAACTATTCTTAGAACTTCGTGATATTTCAAGAAGTAAAATTACCATAATACAAAAAAATGCCAACATCATCAGTGAAATTGATATGATGATAGCTTTAAGTATCATTAGTGAAGAATTAAATTTAGTAAGACCTACTTTAGTGGAAAACAATATCATTGAAATAATTGAATCAAGACATCCTGTTGTTGAAAAAGTATTAACAGATACAGTATTTGTTCCTAATGATATTCTTTTAGATAAAAACACTAACATCTTACTAGTTACTGGACCTAATATGTCTGGTAAATCAACTTATATGAGACAAATGGCTTTAACAACAATCTTAGCTCAAATAGGTTCATTTGTTCCTGCTACAAGAGCAAAATTGCCAGTATTTGATGCAATCTTCACTAGAATTGGAGCAGCTGATGACCTAGTAAGTGGTAAATCAACATTCATGGTAGAAATGTTAGATGCTAATAACGCTATTAAAAACGCAACTGAAAATTCACTTATCTTATTTGATGAAATAGGTAGAGGAACTGCAACTTATGATGGAATGGCATTAGCGCAAGCAATCATTGAATATATTCACGAAAAAATAAAGTGTAAAACATTTTTCTCTACACACTATCATGAACTAACAGATTTAGATCAATCTCTTAAAACACTTAAAAATGTTCATGTAAGCGCAAAGGATAAAGACGGTTCAATAATCTTCTTACATAAAGTAAAAGATGGACCAACAGATAAATCATACGGAATAAACGTAGCTAGTCTAGCGGATCTTCCAAAAGGACTAATTGCTAGAGACAAAATAATTCTTATAGATCTTGAACGTAATCATCAAAAATTATCAGAGTCGGTTAATATAAATCTCTTTAATTTTGATGACTATATTGAAGAAGAAAAAATTACTCACGAAGAAAATGAAATAATAAGAGAACTTAAAGAAGTTTCAATTGAAGAATTAACTCCTTTAGAAGCACTAAACATTTTAAATAAAATCATCAACAAACTATAACTTACTTTTTGTTTAGTAATTACATCCATATTGATTATACTTAACTAATAATTTATATAGGAGGTGTAAAATGAAAAAATACCAAAAAGTTATTGATAAGTTGTCGGAAGAACAATACAACGTTACTCAAAGAAACACAACAGAGAAACCATATGAGAATTTGTATCATGATGAATTCGGAGAAGGTATATACATTGATATAGTTTCAAAAGAAGTTTTATTTTCTTCAAAAGACAAATTCGATTCCAAATGTGGTTGGCCATCTTTCACAAAACCCATAAAAGATAATCTAGTTGTTGAAAGAAAAGACTATTCTCACTATATGATTCGCACAGAAATCAGGAGTATAGAAGCCAATTCACACCTTGGACATGTTTTTAATGATGGCCCAAATGACGGCTTAAGATATTGCATAAACTCTGCAAGTTTAAAGTTTATTCCTAAAGACAAAATAGCTGAATCAGGGTATGAGGAATATTTAAACATATTTACAAAATAACAATCCTCAGATTGTTATTTTTTTTGTAGTAAAAAACCTTCTTTTCACATATAATAGAAATGTTAGAAAGAAGTGATAATATGGGAAAAATAATTCAATTAGATGATGCTTTAAGTAATCTAATAGCGGCTGGTGAAGTCGTTGAGAACATGGCATCGGTTGTTAAAGAATTAGTAGAAAATTCAGTTGACGCTGAAAGCAAGAATATTAAAATCGATTTACTTGAATCAGGACTTAATGAAATTAGAGTAACTGACGATGGTGAAGGAATGAGTAAAGAAGACATGAAAATGTCTGTTAAAAGACATGCAACCTCAAAAATTAAGACAAGCCATGATCTTTTTCATATCTCATCACTTGGATTTCGCGGGGAAGCAATCCCTTCAATAGCTTCAGTTTCACATTTGGAAATTATTAGTAGTGAAGGAGAAATTGGATACCGTATATTCTTATTAAAGGGTGAACTTAAAGAAGAGGGAGAATACGCTCCTAGAAAAGGAACAAGTATTTCAGTAAGATACCTTTTTTATAATACACCCGCAAGATTAAAACACTTAAAAGCTACAAACACTGAGTTATCATTTATTGTAGACTATGTAAATAAAATAGCTTTATCACATCCAGAAGTATCATTTACTTTAACTAACAACAAAAAAACAATATTTAAATCAACTGGATCAAATGATTATTTAAAAGTATTATCAAATATTTATTCAATTGAAATAATTAAAAATATGGCTCCTTTCCAAGGTGAAAACCAGTACTTTGAAGTAAGTGGGTATATAACTAAACCGATATTTAATCGTTCATCCAGAAATCACGTTACTGTGATTGTCAACAACAGAATGATTAAAAATAATAAAATAATTTACGCAGTAAACGAAGCATATAAAACATATTTACCTGTTGGGAAACACCCAATAGTGTTTTTAAAGATAGATTTAGACCCATTATTAATAGATGTTAATGTTCATCCTCAAAAACTAGAAGTTAAATTCACCGAAGAAAGAATGTTACTCTCATTGATTAGAAATACTATTGGAGATAAATTGAAATCGTTATCCTTAATTCCGGAAATCAAAGAAAAGATAGAAGATAAAGTTGAATATGTAACTCTTGACTTAGATTCTCCAGCAAATGGAAAATCAAGTGTCGTAAAAGAAGATTTTGTTAAATATATTGATGGTCTAGTAGAAAAAAAGAAAATACGTGAAAAAAGCGAAACACTAGAACCATCAAAAAAGATAGAAGAAAAGAGTGCACCTACCAAGAAGAAAATTCCTAGACTAGAATACATTGGTCAATACTTAGGGACATACTTAATTGCTCAAAATGAAGAAGGATTATTTATCATTGACCAACATGCAGCTGCTGAAAGAATTAGATATGAAAATTACTATAAAAGAATGGCTGCTGCAAATATTGAAACATATGAATTATTAATTCCAATAACACTTGATTTGTCAAATCAAGAAGTTATTGCTTTGAAAGATTTAACTGATTTATTAATACCACTAGGTATAGAATTAGAAATCAATAAAATGAATACTATAGATATCTTAAAAGTTCCAACATGGTTTATAGAAGGTTATGAAAGAATTTATACTGAAGAAATCGTAAAGTTTGTTTTAGAAGGAAAAGATATTGGAATCATGAATGTTAAGGATTCTTTAGCTAAATCATTGTCTTGCAAACACTCTATTAAAGCCAATAAGTATATTAATAAGAATGAAATTGAGAAGTTACTACATGATCTTGAAAATTGTGAAAATCCTTATACATGTCCACATGGTAGACCAACAATCATTAAATTTACTCAAAACGAAATTGAAAAACTATTTTTGAGGATTATGTAATGATTACGGTAATAGTTGGACCAACAGGTATTGGGAAAACAAAACTATCAATTGCTTTAGCTAAAAAATATAATACTGAAATAATTTCAGGTGATAGTGTTCAAGTTTACAAAGGATTAAATATCGGAAGTGCAAAAATAAAAGATCAAGAAAAAGAAGGAATAATTCATAACTTAATTGATATATTAGAACCATCAGAAGACTTTAGTGTAGCTCTTTTTCAAAAATTAGTGAGAAAGAAAATAGAAGACTTAGAAAAACG
>DAOWHG010000041.1 GCA_030641535.1 Mycoplasmatota bacterium
AGTCCACATTTCATTTCTCCTCTCTATACCTCACTGTGTTCATAATCTTTGAAATCACTGTTTTTAAAACGATCAATGTGTACATAAGTTGTGTCGACAGTCGTTTTCGCACCAACAATGATTTCTGATAATCGTAATCCTGTCATTGGTGCAAACATAAATCCATGTCCACTAAATCCACAAGCTAAATAGAATCCCGGCAATTCTTTTACATCACTTATTATTGGTTGTCTGTCAGGACTCAAATTATATAGTCCTCCCCATTGTCTAATAACTCTTAAATCACCAATAGGAGGAAGTATATTAACTACTGTTTTAGCCATTTCATCAAGGAATTGCCAACTTGCGTCAACATTATATCCCTCAGGCATATTAGGGTCACTTCTTCCCATAATGAAACTTCCATGAGGAACTTGTTGGCAATAAATATTTAATGAAAATGATATTACCATTGGTCCTTGAATTTTCTCTATTGGTTCAGTAACAAGTATTTCATGATTTTCCGAATATACTGGAATATCAATCCCTACCATATCCCCAATTTCTTTAGCATATCCTCCCGCAGCGTTAACTACTTTACTAGTAATTACTTCCATATTTTCAGTAATAACTTTTTCAATCTTATTGTCTTTTACTATGATGTCTAGTACTTTTTCTTGATAGAAAAACTTAACACCAAGTCTCTTCGCAGCTAAGTAATATGCATCAGTTACAGTAAAAGGATTTAGATGTCCATCAGTTGGACAAAAAGTTGCACTCGTAACGATATCTAAATTTAAATGAGGGACAATTTTTTGTGCTTCTTTTGGAGTTAATTTTACTGCAGGAATTCCTAAACTATTTTGTAGTTTAACATTCTTCTCAAATTGAATATCTTCTTCCTCATTAGTTGCAACTACTAAGTACCCTTCTTGTTTAAATTCTATATCTCTCGGATATTGTAATTCTTCTTGTGCTATTTCAAAGAATTCAACACTCTTTTTTGCGAGAATACAGTTATTTTTAGTACCCCATTGTTGTCTAATCCCTGCACCACATCTTCCAGTGGCACCTCCTGATAAATAATTATCATCAAATACAACAATATCCTTAACACCTTTTTTTGCTAAATTATATGCAATACTTACTCCACTAATTCCTGCACCTATTATTACAATATTAGCTTTCATCTTCAAGTGCCTCCACAATAGATTTTAATTTCACACCTGAAATTAATGGTCTAACTTTATGAGTTTTAACTTCATTAATTGGAGTATTTGTAAACTTAGATAATTCTCTTTGTACTAATTGACCACATGTGTTTCCTTGACAAGGTCCCATACCTACTCTAAGGATTCTTTTGATTTCTTCAAAGGATGTATATCCTTCTTCAATTAGGTTATGAAGATCTTCCAATGTCACATCTTCACAACGACAAATAATTACGTCTTTTTTATTCATATTTGTCTCCTTATAGTGATGAAATAATTGATATATTCTACTGGGACTAATACTTGAACTAATGCAGTCTTATCGTGTGTTGCTTTTAAAGATACTTTCTCAATCAATACTTCAGTTATTATTTCTCCTGCTCTGTTTACTCCACTCCATGTTTCGCCTTTTTCTGGGAGCGGTCTTAACTCAAAAGGTATTTTAAATCTTGCATTTGTACTATCTAATTCCTGAACTGTGAAAATTGCAAGTCCAGGACAATTATATACACATATTCCACATCCTGTGCATTTTTCGAAATCAACAACAGGTTGTGTGTTTATATCTTCTCCAATATATATAGCATCAAAAGGACAACTTGTTGCACATGGATTACATGGTATATCTTCATAACATTCTGTAATTGCTTTAGGTTTTAATAATAATTCCCTATCAGGAAATTTTGATAATACTAATTTCTTTTCTGGAACTCCATTTGTATTCAACATGTCATTACCTCATAATCTCTTCTAAGCCAAGTCTTAATTTTTCTCCAAATGGTCCACTTCTTAAATTTTGAAGTTGATCCTTGAAATCAAGATATAACTCATCATAATTAGGATGGACAAATCCAAGTTTCTTTGCAACTACAAGTCCAGTAAGATAACCTTCAACAATCGCACTGCTAGCCTCTTCAACACCACATACATCACCAGCAACAAAAACATTTTCTATTGATGTTTCATGGTTTTTATCAATCAGTGGAACTAGTCCACCTAAATAGCTTACATATTTCATTTCTGTTTCGATCATACTCAATAAGTTCGACAATGGACTAAGTCCTACACTAATACATAGAGAATCTACAACTAACTCTTCGTCAGTTCCTTCAATAAATTCCCACTTGTCATCAAGCTTACCAATTACAATCTTTTCTAAATATTCTTTACCGATAGCCTTTTTAATCGAGTGTGATGTTTTAATATCAACTCCTAATCTTTTTAGTTTCGAAGCGTGAACTTTGTATCCACCAATTTCACTTGCTGCTTCTAAAACACATAAGACATTTACTCCTGCTTGAATTAATTGATAACTAACAATTAATCCAATGTTACCACTACCTACCATAACAACATTTTGTCCTGGAAGTACTCCATGAACATTCATCAAAGTTTGAACAGCACCTGCTCCGTAAATTCCAGGAAGATCATTATTTTCAAATGCTAGAACTTTTTCGCTAGCTCCTGTTGCAATAATAATTGCATTAGTTTGCACCTTAATATATTTGTCATTTTGCAGTAATGTTACAACTTTATCCTTGTATAATCCAACAACTGTAGTATCAGTCATTATCTCAATTAATTCAGGATATTTTAATACGTCATTCACTAAAATTTTAGCAATATCAATTCCACGTGTTTTAGCATATTGTTTCTCGCTTCCGAAGAACATATGCGTTTGTTTTACAAGTTGACCACCAACTTTAAAATCACGTTCAATTATCAATGAAGACAGTCCAGATTCCGCTGCCATTTTTGCAGCTGAAAGTCCTGCAGGTCCTCCACCAATTATTACTAGATCAATTTGTTTCATAAATATCACCTTTATTAACTTGGGTTTTAACTTGCATATTTTCAACAAGCAATGTTACACAAGTTCTTACATTTGCCTTCCCATTCACTATCATATTACATGATGAACAGTTTCCAATTGCGCAGTAAAATCCACGTGGTCTATGGAGTTCAATACTGTGACTCAATGTTTTGACACCAAGTGCGTGTAAAGCTGATGCAATGGTATCTCCTTCGTATCCAAATACTTCTTTCCCATCAAAGAAAAAAGAAAGTTCTTTCTTTTCTTCAAATGTTAATATGGGATGTTCTTTTATTCGCATTTAATCACCTCGTTTAATCACGATATTATTATATCATAAAGCGCTTTCATATTTATATATTTTCAAAGAAAAAAGTGCAAAAAATTGCACTTTTATTTTTGGTGTACTATTTGTCCGTTAATAACAACTAAATCTGTTCTAGTCATAATATCAAAAATAGGTCCATCCCAGATAACTATGTCTGCATCTTTTCCAACTTCTAAAGATCCTACTCGATCTTCAATACCGTTTAGTTTAGCAGCTGTTATCGTTAATGCTTCTAAAGCTTTCATTTCACTTAGACCTTCTTTAATGAATAAAGCAGCTTGCACCAAAGTAGTATCTAAAGTGATAACTGGATGGTCTGTCATTATTGCGAAAGTTATATCATTATCCTCTAAAACTTTTGCAGATTTATATGTTTTGTTTTTTAACTCGTATTTTGAAGCCATTCCAAGTGTTGGGCCGATAATTAAACTAATGTTTTCAGCTTTGATTCTTTCTGGAATCATGTATGCTTCTGTAGCATGTTCAATTGTTGAATTTAATCCAAATTCTTTTGATATTCTTATGGCAGTCATAATGTCATCTCTTCTATGCGCATGAATCTTAACAATCATTCCATCAAATACTCTCATTAAAGAATGAAGTTTCATATCAAAAGGTGGTTCTTTTGCATCCTCTTCTTTGTTTATAAATGCATTTAATTTCTTACGATAATCTTTTGCTTTAAAAAGCCATTCTCTCATTAAAGCAGCACTTGCCATACGAGTACCTGGGTTTTTATTGGTAGTTCCATATACTCTCTTAGGGTTTTCCCCTAAAGCCATTTTCATTGAAGTTTCTTCTTTGATAAGCATATCTTCTACAGTTTCTCCATATGTTTTAAGAGCACAGAATGTACCACCAATAACATTAGCACTACCTGGTCCCGTGTTAACTGTTGTAATTCCTGATTTATACGTATATTCAAAAGCCATATCTTTAGCGTAAACACTATCTATACCGCGAAGTTCAGGATAGATAGGACCACTCATTTCGTTAGTATCATTACCTTCGAAACGAATTCCTTCTTCCATAATCCCGATATGACAATGTGGATCAACAAGTCCTGGTGTAACTAGTTTACCTAAAGCATCGATTACTTTAGCGTCTTTATATTTAGACAAATCAATATTCATACCTACTTCTAAGATTTTTTCACCATCAACTACGATACTTCCATTTACAAAATTGTCTTTAGCCATAGTGACTAAATTAGCATTTTTAATTATTAACATCTTTCCACTCCTATCTTTATACTCTATTTATATTATACAATTATTAAATTAATAAAAAAATAGTTAATATAAAAAAGAATGTCGTTTAATAAAAGAAGACTAATAGTCTTCTTTAACAACAATCTTTTTCTGCTTGAATTGAAGGACAAGGTGTATCTCCATAAGAACAAAACACACAACAGTCCCCTGGAAGCGGCTTTAATAACTCGCCACATGCTACACACTTATAAAAATATACACAATGATCTTCAGGCATTGTAATATTCTCTGTATGTCCACATATTGGACATGTCAAATTGCTTTCTAATTTCATAATGTCACCTTCTTAATTTCATTATATCACTTATAATGATCTTAGTATAACAATACGAAATATGATTATATTTCTTTATATGCTACATATATGACATAAACATAAGCCAAAGTTTTAGGCATCATTAGTGCTCCAATTGCTGGAATACTTGGTGCAAACAGAACAACTGGTATATAGAAAAGAAAACTTAGTGAAATTCCAATTGCGATTTTCTTAAATGTATTATCATTTTCTTTGTTAGCTTTTACAAAGAATAGAATAACTAAATATAGTCCCATTAAAACAAAAGGTATATTTCTAATAATTTGGAATTCTAAAGTTGCAGTGTTAGTTAACCACTCATTTTGAGGTAGCATAGATAATATAATTTTCACTACTAATAAAGAAACTATAATTACTCTAGTAATGTTATTTTTATCGTTAAATCTTTTCTCATATGCATATAATACTAATATATAGAAAAGCACCATTGTATAAGAAGTAATTGCCTTCCCAAGTCCTAGATAGAAAGTATAGTCTTCAAGTCCAGTTGTTAAGTGTCCAACTATTCTTGGAATAAGATGAAACATATCGCCAAATCCTAGTGTTAAAGCCATTAATCCGAATATTAGGAATAATAAATTATCACTTCTTTTTCCGACAAGTTTTACCCCTAAATAAAATACAGTAAATAAATAAAGTAAATCAAAAACCACTTCAATGTAAATCATAATATTAATCTCCTTTTATATTATATAATTTATATATTTGCTTAGTAAAATCAGATATAGATAGATATTTTGTCTTAATATTTCCAATAATTGCAGTAATCAAGAATAAGACATCTTCATCAGATAGGTTTACGTCAATCTTTTTAAGGAAAGAATTAATCTCGACAACCAATTCTCGATTATACTCTTGATGATATTTCTTTGATTTCGTTTTGAAATCGTCATCAAGCTTCTTATGATTACTTAGGAAAATAACACTAAATAAATTTAAGAAATTTTCCAGATTAATTGATAAAACTATAACTAATTCTCTAAATGATGTTTTAGCTGACAAATTAGTTTTTAATTTCACTAGAAACAGATCCCAATGTTCTTTCATTAAATCCATTAACAAAACCTTTTTAGAAGGATAATAGGTATAGAAATTACCTAAAGAAATATTGCATTCTCTGGCTATTTCTCTTATACTCACTTTGTCGAAATTTTGATATTTTTCGATAAGATTCATAGTCTCTTCTTTAATTTGTTTCTTGATTATTTCTTTTTTAAGTTTCATAAATTTCTCCTTTAGCGAACATTGTTCACTTAATGATATCTCATTCGAATTTATTTGTCAATAGAATATAAAAAAAGCTGAATAGAATCCAGCTTTTTATTTGCTCATTAAACGTTTTTCACCTTCAAGTTCAAGTATCGGCTTAATGTTTTGAGTTATTTCTAACGTTCCTAGGAACTCTCCTTCTTTATTTCTTACAGCGAAATAACGAATGTATACAAACATTGGCCCCATTTTAATCCAGAAATCTTCATTATCTTTTTTACCTGTTCTTAAGTCATCTACTATTTGTTCTACAATATGAACACTTGCTGGTGGATGACACATACTAACTTCTCTTCCAATAATAGTTAGAGGTCTATCGAAGATTCTCTCTTTTCCTTGTGTAAAGTATTTCACTTTATCGTTTTTATCTACAAATGTCATATCTAGCGGTATTGTATTTAAGATAGCATTGATTTCTTCAGGAACTAATGACCCAGCGTCAAATTTGATTTCACCATCTTGATTAGTAATTTCTTCTTCTTGTTGATCTTCTATGTTAATATCTTCAATCTTTATATCCCAATCTTCTTGGGCTTCAATTAAACATAATCCAAATTCTCTTTGAGCTTTGTCAATATTGTACCATTCTACTAAAGAAAATGTAGTATTCATTAAAGGAACTAGTATATTGTTTTCTTTGAATATCATATCAGAAGTTTTCATGACTGTACTTTCAGCTTTTTGAAGGAGTTCATCTTTGTTAAAAGTGTTCTTAGATAGTATAGATAGAACTTCTTTGATTTCACTTCTTATTTCATCATCAATTCCCCACATAACCTTTGGAGGAGCTGTGATATCGTGTTTTTCAAGCATAGGAAAGAGAACATTCTCTTTTCTTGAGTAATGAACATCTATCTCTGAAAGTCTTTCAAATCCAATTCTCAGCATTAAGATAGCTGTATTATCTAATCCGTTTTTTAGTATTTCAATATAAGGTTTAATTTCCTTTTCAATAACTTCTTCAAGTTTTTCATTTTCTAGTAAGAAAATATATACTGGATGTCCTTTTACTTGAGAGTTATCTTTTGATGGGTGAATATCTTTGATAGATCCATCAAATACACTTGCATGGACATCACAAAGCTTCTGAACTTCTTCAATTGGAAGTCCTTCAGCAACAAGTTCTTGTTCCATTTGTGATATTTCAGTAGTTGAAACTTCTCCAAATTCTACTTTGAATCTTTCCTGTACATCCTCAACTGTTGCCCCAGCGTGTAGCTCTTTAATCAATGTTTTTAGTTTTTCTCTTCTGACACTTTCGTTATTAATAAATTCACTCATAATTCTACTCCTCTACAATGAATCCGTGTTTCTCGAACTCATCCTTAATCTTTTTTATATCAATGTTTTTGAATCCTGCTCCTTTTTTCAAGGTCATGATTCTACCAACAGTGTTAATTGTTGTTTTATTTGTCATTCCTTCAAATCCAAGGATTTCCATCACTTTGATAACTTCTTCATATTTATTTACAATATTAAATATTGAATCAGTTAATGATATTGTTTTTTCCATATTATCACCTGCATAATCATTTTATATTATTAATAAGGATATGCCTTTGAATTCACTCACTTTTCTAATTAAGTAAAATCGCTTATTTATAAAAAATTTAATTATTTGAATAATGTTTATGATAAATAAAAAAGATAGTCACTCTCGTGACTATCTAAATGTTCTCTTTATTTTTCTTTTGCGTGTTGAATTGATGCCTTTTTACCTTTATAAGTAAAATTAGTTAACGTCTTCATAACAGTCTTTTCGTGTTTTCTATTAACTGTGAAGAACGAGAATGCATGTCTAATAGTAATATCTCTAATTTGTTGGTTTCTCAATTTTGTTCTTTCTGAAATTAGTTCAGCTAATTTTTTAGGTGAGAGGCCAACTCCAGTTCCAATATTAATATGAAATCTTACAAAGTCTCTATCATTTTCTTTTGATTGTCTTCCACCACGATCGTTTCTTCCACTACGATCGTTTCTTCCACCACGGTCATTTCTTCCGCCTTTGCTTCTAGAGATGTTCTCGTTAATATCTCCAAAGATTCTACCTGATGTATCTTTTTTCTCAATCTTAGTTAATAATGCACACACAACTTTGACAGCTTCAGTATCTTCTAGTAATTTAGTAGCAAGATCAAATTGTCTATTTGTATTTTGAGTGTTAATAATTTCTCTGATTTCTTCAAGTTCTTTTTCTTGTTTAACTGCAATTACTTTTTCTGGTGTTGGGATGTTTCTCTTCTTAATTGGTTGTTTAGTAAATCTCATAACCTGTTCAAGTCTACCCATGTCTTTTCTGTTTACTAAAGCAAAAGCATATCCTTTATTACCAATTCTACCCGTTCTACCGATTCTATGAACATAGAATTCAGCTTTCTCAGGTACGTCGTAATTTATTACAACTCCAACGTTTTTAATATCAAGTCCTCTAGCAGCTACGTCTGTTGCTACTAAGATATCTAATACTTCATGATGGAATTTATTCAATACATCAAGTCTTGCTGTTTGAGCTAATTCACCATGAATTTTGTCAGCATTGTAACCCTTTTTAATAAGTTCTCTTGTAACATCGTCAACTTTTCTTTTAGTGTTACAAAATATTAAAGTAAGTTTAGGATTATAAACATGAAGCAATCTAGAAACTGCTTCATTTTTGTTTTTTTCATTTACATTGTAATAGTACTGTGTAATATCTTTGTTTGCTTCTTCTCCAGTTACTACTGACACATGAACAGGATCGTTCATATATCTTTTCGCAATGTTTTGTATTGGCTTAGGCATTGTAGCTGAAAACATCATTGTTTGATGTTCTGCGTTTGTTGCGCTAAGAATTGTTTCAATATCTTCTTTGAATCCCATCTTTAACATTTCATCTGCTTCGTCTAAGATAACGAATGAGATGTTATGTAATTTTATTAACTTTCTGTTAATATGATCGATAGTTCTTCCAGGAGTACCTATAATAATTTGTGGTTTTCTTTTCAAAGCTTGAATTTGTTTAGATATAGGTTCGCCACCGTAAACACAAACAGTTTTAAGTTTTTGTATGTATTTACCAATTTTATCGATTTCGCGTTTTACTTGCACAGCAAGTTCTCTGGTAGGGAGTAAGATAATCGCTTGGATTAAATTACTTTCATAATTAATTCTTTCAAGTATTGGTAAAGTGTAAGCGGCAGTTTTCCCAGTACCAGTCTGAGAGTGCCCAATTACATCTTTTCCTTCTTTAAGTAGTGGAATAGTCTTTGCTTGAATTTCAGTGAATTCTTCAAAGCCCATTTCCGTTAATGATCTTTCAATATTTTTGTTTTCGTATAACATAAGTCCTCCTAATAAACCACAAAGCAATTAAGTTTACCACATATCAGAAAAAAGTAAAGAAATATATATTTTTAATACTCTCACAAGATTATCACAACATTATTTTATCATTATATATAATTATGTTAAGTAATATTTTAAAGGAGGAAACAAGATGTTTAAACGAGCATATATTAGTGTAATAAAAAATAAAGGAAGAACAATTATCTTAGCTATATTACTATTTGTAATAGCTAACTTAGTATTAGCAAGCATCTCAATTAAATCAGCTACACAAGAAGCAATGGATCAAGCAAGAATATCTCTAGGTCCTGAAATTACTCTTACAACAGATAGAACAGAGTTATTTGATTATATTAAAGAATACCGTGATACTTACGGTGTAAAACCTTCTCAAGATGTGATAAACGAGTTACTTGTACCAATTACTAGTGATATCGCATACGGATTAACTGAAAGTGATTATGTAATTGATTATAATTTCAGTTATAGCACAGCTTCAAAAGCAGTTGATTTTTTACCACTAAATGCTGATGGAGTCCTAGATACTTATAATGAATCTAAAATAAGCATTGTTGGAACATATAATCCATTACTATTAGATCAATTTGGAGAAAACGGGACTTATGAGCTTACGAGTGAATCTAGTTATTTCACAGGAGCAAGTGAAAATGAAATAATTATATCTGATACACTTGCTTATCAAAACTCGTTAAGTATTGGAGATACTTTATTACTAGAAGATTTTGAACTTGATTCAATGGAGTTTACGATTGTTGGGTTATTCTTAAATGAATCAACAATTGTAAATGTTGGAAAAAACATTACTGATAATGAAGTATTTATACCCTTAGATGACGCACTACTATTAAAAGGACAAGATCCAGATAGCACATTTACAATCACATCTGTAAAATACTATTTAGATGATCCATTAAATATAAATTCATTCATAAGTGAGAGTGAAGCTGAGTATACTGAAATAGGTGAGGGATTAACATTTAGTGATGTTAATTATGACGCAATTATCGCACCACTTGAAAGTGTTGCTCAATTTAGTGATATAGTTCTAATCACAGTTGTAGTTGCTGCTGTTGTTATTCTTACATTATTAATTATTAACGCATTAAAAGAAAGAAAATATGAAATAGGTGTATTAATGTCTCTTGGGGAAGAGAAAATTAAAATTAGTTTTCAGTATTTAATTGAATTATTACTTGTTAGTGCTTTAGTCTTCACACTAGCAATGGCAACAAGTAATAGTGTTTCTGCTTATTTAGGAGATACATTATTAGAAAACGAAATAAGCGATGCATCGAGCACTGAGGGCGATTCTCCGAGAGGTGGAGGAATGGGAAGTTTTACTACCGTCGCACTTGATGTTGAATATATTGATGAAATAGATGTTTCAATCACGGTGAATGATTTTTTAATCACACTAGGAATAGGAAGTATGATTATTATCTTAAGTAGTGTATTACCAAGTTTATACATAATGCGCTATCAACCTAAGAAAATACTTTCTTCAAGAAATTAGGTGAAAATATGAATGTTATAGAAGTTAAAGAATTATATCATAAATACGAAGATGGCCAAAAAATGAGAACTGTCTTAAAAGATATCAATATTGATTTTGAAGAAGGAAAATTCTACGCAATACTAGGAGCCTCAGGTAGTGGTAAAACGACACTCTTAAGTTTACTAAGTGGATTAGATACTGTTCAAGATGGAGGAATTCTTTTTGAAGGAAAAGATATTAAGGATATCGGATATACAAAATACAGAAAAGAAAATGTAAATGTAATATTTCAATCTTATAATCTTATTAATTATATGACAGCTCTTCAAAATGTTATGGTGGCAATGGACATTAAAAAAGTAGGTTATAAAAACAAAAAAGAAAAAGCATATGAAATCCTTGAAAGCCTAGGAATTGACAAGGATACAGCTGATCGTGATGTTTTAAAAATAAGTGGTGGTGAGCAACAACGAACAGCTATTGCTAGAGCCTTAGTACATGATTCAAAAGTAATACTTGCAGATGAACCTAGCGGAAACTTAGATGACTATACTGAGAATGAAATCGTTAAAATCTTCAAAAATTTAGCTGATCAAGGTAAATGTGTAATCATCGTTACTCATTCATCAAATGTAGCTAAACATGCGGATAAAATCTACGAGATAAAAAAAGGAAAAATCAGTTAAATATATTCTTAAGTAAAAAAAAGATAATCTCACATAGAGATTATCTTTTTTCACAGTTAAAATTTCTTATGTCTTATATATTAATTAAATAATATGATATAATAAATTTGTAATAAAAGTCTTATTAATTCAATAATATCAATAGGGAGGTTATTTATGAATATTTCAGCAATAATCTTAGCAGGTGGAAACTCAAAAAGAATGAAATATGATAAAGAATTCATCAAAATTGGAGATGAATTTCTTGTGCATAAGCAAATCAACAGATTAAGAACTGTTTTTGAGGAAATAATTGTTGTTAGTAATAATCCAGAGCATTATGAAGGATTAAATGTAAGAGTAGTTAAAGATATTTTGGAAGGAAAATCACCAATAATCGGTCTTCATGCTGGGCTAATACACTCAAGAAATAAGTATAATTACTTGCTTGCTTGTGATATGGCATATATAAACCTTGCATTTGTTAATTATATAGTTGGATTAATTGACAATCAAGATGCATATGTTGGGAGACACCATAATTATATTGAACCATTTAATGCAATATATTCCAAGAATATTATCCCGAAAATTGAATCATTTATCGAAAGAAAAAGTCTTGGTTTTCAAAGACTGGTCAAAAATATTGATACTCATTATATCAACGACAAAAAGATTAGTTTCTATCAACAAGAATATGATATGTACAAAAACATAAATAGTGAAAGAGATTTATACGGCGATTCAGTAAAAGCTCCAACAGTTTATCAAAATATTCAGATCGAGAAAATGGTAAATAATGAAACATTCCATATGAGTGATAAAGTAATCACTGAGTATCCTTTGTCTTTATTCGTAAATGGAAATCATTACTCTACTATAATGATAACACCAGATGATGTTGAATTTTTAGTAATAGGATATTTGCATGGGGAATGCGTTATAAAAACCCTGGATGAATTAGAAGAGTTTAAATTAGATTTAGAAAATAACAAATGCGAAGTGAAAATTAACCATGAAGTTAAAGTGAACAATACACAAAGATTGAACATTATGTCCACTGCTTGTGGACATAGTAAAATGTCAGAATTTGAGATGGTTGATTTACCAGTTATTCCCCTAAATCAGAAGTTCCATCTCAATAAAATTTTCGATGAAGTATTGCAATTTAATCGAGAATCAATTCTTTTCAAGGAAACAGGTGGAGTACACAGTGTACAACTAGTATTCGGCGAAAGTAAGGTGTTATTCGAGGATATAGGAAGACATAATGCAGTAGATAAAGTCGTAGGATATTTGTTAAAAAACAAAATTGTTAGAGATGATATTTACATAGTTACAAGTGGAAGAATCTCATCTGATATTCTCTTAAAATCCGCATTAACTAATATCAGTTTGATAGTATCTAGAAGTGCCCCAACATCATTAGCAGTTAAGTTAGCCGAGAAGCTTGGAGTTACAGTAATTGGATTTGCAAGAGGTAATAAATTAAATATATACTCACATAAAGAAAGAATTATAAAGATTTCGTGTTTAGACATAATTAGTATGAAAGATCTGCATGAATTCGAGTTGACAATTGATAAATATAAAGATATTACTACACCATTAATTCCAATAATGCATGAAGCTGAAAACTTATTTGGGTATATTCCTCATGAGATTGAAAATCTGATTTCAAAGAAATTAGATATCTCCATTGCAAAAATAAATGGAGTTGCAACTTTCTACTCTAGATTCCATACTCACCCTACAGGAAAACACCATATCGGAGTATGTACTGGAACTAGTTGTCATCTTAATGGATCAGATAGAATTCTTAAACATTTAGAGCGTAAATTATATATAAAAGAAGGAGAAACTACTAGTGATGGTCAATTTACAATTGTCCCGATTAGATGCACAGGAAATTGCGACAAAGGTCCTAATTTAGTAGTGGATGGAAAAGTGTATAATAAAGTAACAAATAGTGATGTATATGAGATTATAAAATTATATAGTGAGTAAAAAAAGTTATGATAAATTATCATAACTTTTTTTTATCTAATATTCTTAGGTTCCACATTCAGTATCTACAAGTTTAAGAATTTTTAGACCATGATCTAAAACATCTCCTAAAAATGATATATTCTCTTTTACCGCCTTTAAACTTCCTGGCAAATTAATAATCAATGTTCTATTTCTAATTCCTGAAACACCTCGAGATAAATAAGCTCTTGGTGTTACTTTATAGCTTTCTGCTCTCAACATTTCGCCAATACCAGGAACTTCTCTTTTTATAACTTCTTTTGTTGCCTCTGGTGTGTTATCGCGAGGTGAGAATCCTGTTCCACCTGTAGTAATAATTAAATCTACTTTCATTTCATCAGCAAAATATAGAAGTTTATTTTTGATAACGTCTAAATCATCAGTAATGATGACTTTTTCGATAACGTTGAATTTCTTTGATATGAGATACTCTTTTATGTATTCCCCAGATGTGTCAACTCTTAACCCTCTTGATCCTTTATCACTACATGTAACGACTGCAGCATTAAACATATAAATCACCTAATTTCTTATATATTTTATCGAATAATCTCAATTGCATCTCCTGCTTTAACAATACCTTCCTGAATAACTATTGTAAATATACCTTCTTTCGGCATAACACATTTACCTACCAATTGAGAAATAGCACATCCAGTATGACACTTCTTGCCAATTTGAGTTAGCTCTTGAATTGTTTCTCCAATTTTAAATTTAGTACCTACAGGCAAAGTAAATAGTTCTATTCCTTCTGATGTAATATTTTCAGCAAAAGAACCTACAGGAAGTTTTATTCCTTCCTTTATTTCCATTCTCTCAAAACTCTCGATTCCTAGAATACTTACCTGGCGATGCCAGTTACTTGCGTGGGCATCTCCCACTATTCCATGGTTCTTCTTAAATATCGCTTCTTTTACAGGATGTTTAACAACACCTTTTTTTTCGCTAATATTTATTGATATTACTTTTCCTATCATTTACTTAACCTCTTAAATTCTCCGCTTTTTCCACCGGTTTTCTGAATGAGTTTAATTTCTTTAATAATCATTCCTTTATCAATTGCTTTACACATATCATAAACTGTTAAAGCGGCAACACTTACAGCAGTTAAAGCCTCCATTTCAACTCCTGTTTTACCAGTTAGCGAAACAGTTGATTTAATTATAAGTTCAGAATCAATCATACTATGCTCAAAACTAATATCAATACTACTAATTAGTACTGGATGACACATCGGAATTAAATCAGGAGTTTTCTTAGCAGCCATAATTCCAGCAACTTGACTTACAGCTAGAACATCACCTTTTTTAAGACCACCTTCAATAATTCTAATTAATGTTTTGTTTTCCATTTTTATTGTAGCTTCGGCAATTGCCGTTCTATTTGTAGCTGTTTTATGAGTAATATCTACCATTTTTGCATGTCCTTCTTTATTTATGTGAGTTAGATTCATAAGTCTATCCTCCTATCTTATTCATCGGACGATCTGATCTATTATCAATCGATTCATCTAATGTATGGCTTTTTGGTTTAGCGTTAATTGCTTCTACAATTTTATCTGACAGTAAGTTTCTATCAACATCTTTGACATATACTTCATTATTGTTGTGTAAACAAGGTTTCATATGTCCGTCAGCTGTTAATCTAAGTCGATTACAATTCTCACAAAACTTATGACTAATCGGATTTATAAATCCGATTATCCCTTTTTTACCTTTAACTTTATAATAATCTGCGATAATATCTTTCTTATAAAAATCTAATTCCTGATATTTTTCCAACACTTCTTTTTTACTTATATAGTATTTCTCGTGATCAAAATCTAAGTGACCTACTGGCATTAGTTCAATAAATCTAATAATTAAATCATATTTATCCGCCAATTCGATAAACTCAGGTATCTCCATATCATTAAATCCTCTAAGTAAAACAGCATTTATCTTGATTGGAAGTAACTCATATTGAATCAATTCTTTTATTAAGTTTTCATAATCAAGTGTTAATTTTGATTTAGTAATATATTGAAATTTTTCAGTATTAAGAGTATCCATACTAAAATTCACTCTAGAAATTCCTGCTTCTTTTAATCTCTTAACATTACCATTTAATAGTGTAGCGTTAGTTGTAATTGTAACCTCTTTGATACCCTTAACATCACTAATTTTCTTGATTAAATTGTAAATTCCTTTTCTAACTAGGGGTTCTCCCCCAGTAATTCTAATTTTAGATATACCGAGTTTTACTGATTCCTTTACTATTTCGATTAGTTCCTCGTCTCGAAGAATTTCATCATGAGTCTTTTTTTCAATACCATCAGGCATACAATAAAGACATCTCAGATTACATCTATCAGTGACAGATATTCTTAAGTAATCAATTTCTCTTTCAAATGGATCTTTCAATCTACCACCTCTTTCTTCTTAATGATTTCTCCGATATTTTCTATAACATATCCACCTAATTCATCAAGTTCTTTTTTAAACGCTTCGCTCTTCAATACATTAATAAAATTATCAAATATAGGCGTACCTATAATTTCATTTAAAATAATGAAATCATAATGTTCTTCCCCAATTTCAATAATATCTAAATCATTTAAATTAGCTACACTCTTAGTTCCCATTCCGGTATCGAAACGAGGGTCGTTAACACTAGACGCAACTAACATATGTGTACTTAACTCAAAATCATACCCTTTAATATCTTCTTTCTTTATACCTGCTTCTTTTAATGAATAATCAAGTAAAATGCGAGTTCCACTACCTCTTTGACGATTAACAAATACTATATCATCTCTTGTTAAGTCTTTAAGAGATTGAATATTTTTTGGATTACCTTTCTTTACATATAATCCTTGGATTCTACTCACTCCTCTTACTAAAGAATAAGAATCGTCTAAGTATTTATCAATTATAAATTTATTATATTCACCTTTTTCACTTAGAATATGTACTGGAGCAATATGACAACCATTATTCTTAATAGCCATTATTCCTCCAAAACTACCAACATGTGAACTAGCTAAGTGATATTTATTATTGCTCATTAAGTCATCAACTTTATCTAATAAAATATCATGTGATCCGATAACTATTAATGAATTTTGAATTTCTTTTAAGTCTTTAAGCAATGTAACATCTACTAAAGACATTTCTTCATAACCTTCTCTATTTTTTTCAATCACCATTATTCCATCAGCTTTAACTAGGCTCATCGTAACACCCGCTCCCCTATTTAGTGGAGTTGCGATAATCTCATTATTTATTACACCTAATTTAACTCTAACAAATTCGTGATTTTTCAGAGATGAATATACTTTTTTAGTAAGTCTAGCTTTTACAATAGTTTTACTATTTTCGTTAAGATTTAAGAATTTCTTAATTATCGGTCTTACAACAAGATCGAATGCTATAAAAGTTGATACCGGGTATCCAGGTAACCCAATTACCGGTGTATTACTAATTTTTCCAATAATAGTTGGTTTCCCAGGTTTTATACTTATTCCATGGACATAAACTTTTCCGTTCTTTTCAATGATTGCTTTAGCAAAGTCTTTTGTCCCAGCACTACTTCCAGCTCCAACAATTACTAAATCATAAGAGTTTGCAGCATTAATGATTGTCTCTTCCAAGGTATCAAACTCATCTTTTTGAACACCTAAGATATCAGCAATTCCACCAAGCATATTTATCTCATTTTGGATATAGTACGAGTTTGAATCAATAATTTTCCCGGCTTTAAGCTCTTTTACATCACGAATTATTTCATCCCCTGTTGGAATAATCACTACTCTTGGTTTTCTAATTACTTTAAGTTCATTTACACCAGAACTAAGTAATGCAGATATATCAACAGGTCTAATCAAATGATTCTTTGGTAACACCATATCTCCTCTAACAATATCTTCACCAATTGGTCTAATATCTTGATATGGTCTCACACTTTTAATCAAAGTGATTGATTTATCAGGATTTTCGATAACATCTTCAATCATTACTACAGCATCATACTGAATTGGAATTATATTTCCTGTATTAATTGGAGTGTACTCGTTTTCACCAATAGTAACCGGAGTCGTTTCTGTTGCTAGATAAGTAGTACTAGCACTTAATGCAACTCCATCCATCGCAGCTGCATTATAAAATGGCGAAGAAACTTTTGCGTATATTGCACTATAAGTAATTCTTTGTAATGAATCAATTGTATTTACTGTTTCATATTCAATTACATGGTTTATATCAGTAAATAGTTGTTTAAGTATTGGTTCAATTTCTTTTAAATCAACAGTATCTAAATATACTTTTCTTTTCATCTAATCACCAAACCTATACACTTTAACAATATCTCCAATTGATACACCTTCTTTAAACTCATCAATAATGATATATCCACTTGCTTCTTTAAGAGAATTTATCATTCCTGATTTAGCAAATAATGGTGTAGCAATTATCTGAGAATTGCTATTTTTTGATATTTTTACTAATTGATACATTCTTCTTCCTGAAGTTGAATGAACATTTTTCTGTAATTCAGCTTCAATATATGGAGAAGGATAAACATTATCAATATGATAAATCGTATTAATAATATCATCTATAAAAGTATTTAATACAAAGAACGCACTGGTTGGTTGTCCTGGTAACCCAAAAAATAGTTTATCATTATATATCGCAATGATAGTTGGTTTTCCAGGCTTAATATTTACTCCATGGACTAAAATAGTAGCTCCTATTTTTTTTAGAACATCGTAAGTGTAGTCTTTTTCTCCAACACTGCTTCCACCACTACTAATTACGATATCTGAATTTTCAAATCCTCTTAGAACTGTATTTTTATATAGTTCAAAATCATCATTAATTATAACCGCTTCATCAATAATGATATTTTTCTTTGTTAAAAAGTTACTTATCGTAAAGGTATTTATATCTCTAATTTCACCAATTTCTAAATTATCTTTTTCCTTTACAATTTCGTCTCCCATAGATAAGAGAGTTACACTAAGTTTTTCATAAACATCTATCTCATTAGTTCCAATTGATTTAAGAGCTCCAATTACTAAAGGAGTAATCAGTGAATTCTTACTAATTACTTTTGATCCCTTTTCAATGTCACTTCCAAATTTTAAAACATTCTCCCACATTGTTACACTTTTATTGATGATTACTTCATCAAGAATAGTGTCTGTATTTTCAATCATCACAACACAATTTGCCCCATCTGGCAAGTGTCCACCTGTGGGTACATAAACCGCAGTATCCTCAGTAACTATGTGTGGAGATTCTTCACCCATTAATACTTCACCAGTTACTTTTAGTATCGAAGGTGTTGTACTAGTAGCAAGTTTTACACTATTAAAATCAACCGCGTATCCGTCTACAATTGAACGATTAAAATGCGGAACATTTTCTGTTGAAAAAATATCACTAGCTATAACATAGTCTTGTGAATCTTCTAATTTAATATGTAATTTCTTAAGATTGTATTTATTACAATTATTCTTAATGATTTTTTTTGTTTCATCTATTGATTTTACTAAAAACATAATTACCTCCAAGATGATATTCTTCATCTAACAAATCGTCAATAAATTTTTGGTTATGACTTACAATAACAAAAGTGATTTTATCTTTTAATTTCTTAATTAGTATTGTAAGCTCATCAATTGATTCCAAATCAAGATGAGTTGTTGGTTCATCTAATAACACAATATCAGGATTAAAAATGATACTTCTTACTATTGATACTTTCATCTTTTCTCCTGAAGATATTTTGTGAGCATTATTTGTTAGAAGATGAGATATATCTAATACTTTACAATAGTAATCAATCGTTTTAGTGTATTGTGATATATCTAGGTTTCTAATTTTTATTGGATAAATGATATTTTCATAAACACTTCTATTAAATAGTACTGCTTCTTGAGAATTATAGGTAACTTCTCCATCAATATTAATTACTCCTTCGTACTCTATAAGATTTGCGAGTGATTTAAGTAGTGTGGTTTTTCCACTCCCATTACGACCTTTAACAAAAGTAACTCTATTCTTCTTGAAGTTATAATCTTCAAAAGGCATTGCAAATGTCTTAAATAGTACCTTCAGGTTTTTTATCTCAATCATAGAAATCACCTCTAAATCTAGCAAGTAGAGAATGAATTATAAAGGCTAGGAATAGCAATATTATTCCCATAGCTATAGACATTGAATAATCTCCCATACTATTACTTAGTGCAATATAAGTTGTCATTACTCTTGTATCATTCTTTATGTTTCCACCAACAAGCATGACAGCTCCAACCTCACTAAGTGCTCTACTAAATCCTAAGATAATACTCATATATATAAATGGTTTAGTTTCTTTAATTAATAAGATTATCTTATCAAGTCTTTTAGCACCTAAAGTAGTTGCTGTTTCCAATACTTTTTTTTGAGTTTTTTCACTTGATATAACAATATTACCAACAATGATTGGAAGTACTAATAATGTTTGAGCTATAAACATTGCTGATTTAGTAAACAATAGGTTTAATCCATCAAAAGGTCCTGTTAGTAAAAGTAATACTATGAGGCCCATTACTACAGGTGGTATTCCCATTAAAGTAAACACTATCTTCTTAGTAAATCTTTTAAGTCTAAAATCAGAAATACTAATCCAAATTCCTAACACCGTTCCTA
>DAOWHG010000038.1 GCA_030641535.1 Mycoplasmatota bacterium
CTGTTGTGCAGTTAAGACAAGACAACATTGAGGGGACTCTCTTTAATATTGTAGGTTTCCAAACACACCTTACTTTTGGCGAACAAAAGCGAATAATTCAGATGATCCCCGGCCTTGAAAAAGCAAGTATAGTAAGATATGGAGTAATGCACAGAAATACATTCATTAATAGTCCTTTACTTCTCACTAGAAACTATCAATTAAGAGAAAATAGTGATATATATTTTGGTGGACAAATAACTGGAGTTGAAGGTTATGTTGAAAGTGCAGGAAGTGGATTAATTTCCGCAATTAGTCTAGCACGAAAATTAGAAGGGAAAGAGGAAATAATCTTCCCTGAATCAACAATTATCGGCAGTGAGTCTTACTATATATCACATTCAAGTATTTCAAGATTTCAACCAATGAATGCTAATTATGGTATATTACAAAAATTAGATTATAAACATAGTAAAAAAGACCGTAAAAGATTATATAAAGAAAGATCATTAAGTATTATAGAGGAGATTATTAATAAACAATAGTTAGGAGTGGTGCAGTTGAATAATCAAGAAGCAATTATCTTGTTTAAAGATTATCTTGATATCGAAAGAAGATATAGTTCAAATACTGTTATATCCTACACAGATGATATTTATTCACTTGTGCATTTTTTAGATAGAGAACAATTTGGTGATTTACTAACAGTATCCACAAGAACTGCTAGATTTTACACTGCTACTCTTCACGAAAACTATAAACCTAAATCAATAGCTAGAAAAATATCTAGTTTAAGAAGTTTTTATAACTTCTTAAACAGAGAAGATATCATTAAAGATAATCCTTTTAGAGAGGTAGAACTACCTAAACAAGCCAAAAAACTACCTCAATTTATTTATCCTGAAGAAATTGAATCATTATTTAATTCAATTAATACTACAAAACCAATTGGCAAGAGAGATAAATTGATACTTGAATTCTTATACGGAACTGGAGTTAGAGTAGGAGAATTATGCAGTGTTAAATTAAAGGATATCGATTTTTACCAAGATCTTATATTAATACATGGTAAAGGTAATAAAGATAGATACGTACCGATACACTCTATGCTATCTAAGAGCTTAGATGAGTATATTCTAACAACTAGGAATGAATTCTTAAAAAGAGCTCAAAACAAAGAAAATGACACTTTATTGTTAAACTTTAAAGGAAAATCTTTAACTTCAAGAGGAGTTAGATTAATAATAAAAAGAATCATTGATAATTCTGAAGAAACATTTAACTTAAGTCCTCACACTTTGAGACATACTTTCGCTACTCATTTACTCAATAATGGAGCTGATTTAAGAAGTGTACAAGAGTTACTTGGACACGCTCATTTATCTAGCACACAAATATATACTCAAGTATCTAAAGAGAAACTAAAAGATTCCTACATGGATGCCCATCCAAGAGCAAGGAGGAAAAAATGAGATTAGAAACAAATAGACTAATAATAAGAGATATGAATCAAAATGATCTACATTTTGTCCACAAATATTTAAAAGATGAAGAAACAATGCTCTTTTTTGTAGAAGGAATTTATTCAATAGAAAAAGTGAAAGAAGTAATTGAAAATAACTCTAAAAGAAAAGAATTGTTTTCTGTGATTATAAAAGATACACAAGAACTAATAGGACACCTTAGTTTTGTGAAATGGAATATGAAAGATACTTATGAAATAGGCTGGGTATTCAACAAATCGTTTTATAATAAAGGTTACGCTACTGAAGCCTCTAAGGCTATGTTGCATCATGCATTTAAAGAATTGAATGTGCACAGAGTTGTAGCTACTTGTCAACCAGAAAACACTCCGTCTATAAGGATTATGGAAAAACTTAATATGAGATTAGAGGGAAATAATAAGAAATGTATTTATTTTAAAGATAATATATGGTGGGATGAATTATTTTATGCAATTATTGATGAAGAATATAAAGGATGATTTATATGAGAGATAGAATTGAAGCATTAGAAGAAATCTTAGAATTCGCAAGAAGTGATGAAAACATAAGAGCTGTAATTCTTCAAGGATCACTCGCAAATCCAGTCAATAGAATAGATGAGTTATCTGATATTGATCCGCTTTTCTATGTGAAAGATGTTTCAAAATTATCAGAAAACGATGAATGGCTTAATCAGTTTGGAGTTATAATATCAAGACAATATGGTGAATTTATTTCAGAAGATAATATTAGTTCATATATAAGAATGGTTATCTATGAAGATGGTCTAAAAATTGATTTTGGGATTGCTCCTACTACATTAATAAATGACGTTGACAATTTGATGATTTATAAAGTTATTCTTGATAAAGATGGCCTGATATGGCCAAAGAAGGTTGAAAACGAAGCAAATTTCTATTCTGTAAAACCAACTTCTATAGAGTATCAAAAGGTAATATTTGATTTTTTCTGGAATATAACTTATATTGGAAAAAGTTTACACCGAGAAGAGATGTATTTTGCGAAATTCATGTTTGAAAATATTAATAAACTAATTAGAAAATTACTTTCTTGGCACCTTGGAATTACCCATAACTGGGAGGTTAATATCGGACTTGAAGGTAGATATTTAAAATCATTACTTAAAGAAGATTTATGGAACAAGGTATTAGCTACATTTTCAGGAAGTGATGTTGATGAAAACTGGAAGGCAGTATACAGCACTTGTGACCTTGTAAGAGAGTTAGGAACTTTTGTCGCAAATGAATTGGATTATATATATCCTTTTGAACAAGATATTGCGATTGTTGATTATTTGAGAAAGATTGAAAAGATGAATTCAAAATAATTCATCTTTTTTATATTTATTGGAGAATTTTTCTAAAATACTTTGTATATATTAATGAACAAGCATGAGTTTCTGGTGAGCCTATTCTTTTATATCCTTTCTAGGGTGTGATAAAATATAATTTAGAAAGGATGTGCAAAATGGAAAATGATAACTTAGTAATAGAGAATGTACTAAAAGGAAAGAAAGATTATTTCTCTATTCTAATGGAGAAATACCATAACGAGATATTCAAATATGTTTATAATATTTTAGGAAATTATCAAACAACTGAAGACTTACTTCAAGAAATATTTCTTAAAGTTTATAAAAACTTAAACAAATTTGATTCTAATAAAGCAGCCTTTCGGACTTGGCTTTACCGTATATCATCAAATCATACAATGAATTACTTAAATTCTAAAGAATATAAGAATAAAAATGGATTATCAATATACATTGAAGAGACAATTGAATCAAGTTCAGACATTGAAGAAGATATTATTAAAGATGAAAAGATAAATCAAATTAAGAAAGTAATGGATAAACTACTTAAGCCTAAACATAAAGAAATTATGTACCTTCATTATTTTAGTGGGTTAAGTGTTAAAGAAATAGGAGAAACAACACAAATACCAGAAAAAACAATCTATAAGGCCATAAAAACAAGCATTGATAAAATAAAAAAGGAGGTGGCACTTAATGGATAAATTAAATAGAAATATTGATGAACAAAGAATGAATGAAAGCAAAATGAATACTATTGATTATGTAATGGAAACAATAAGTGTTACCAAAGAGAAAAGATTTTCTTTATCTTTTACTAAATTAAGACTTGCTTCAATGCTTTCTATTATAGTAATAGCTATTGTCTCTATCTTAGTACTGGATCCATTTAATACTACTCCACCTGCTCCGAGTGCTCCAGTAGTGCTCACAACTTTTGAAACTGAAAAGTTAGCTGAATTATCGTATTTATCTGGAAGACTTATTGCTTCAAGTTTCTCAGTTAATAATCAATCTTCATTAATGAGATTAAGAGATAATGATGAAACAGAATTTGAAGCTAATATTGATGAGTTTAATACATATTTTGATATGTTGAAAGTATTTTTAGATGATGATGCATTTAGTAATAGTGTGACAGTAACTAGTCTTGAAGAAGGGGATTATGACACATCAATAGAGTTTTATGTTGATGGGAAATTGTATACTTTCTTAGTAATAGTTATTGATGATGAAATATCAGGACAATTAACTATAAATAGCCAAGTATTCTCTGTTGAAGGAAAATACGAGGAGACTGATACTGAACTAAGTATGGAACTAATTGCCTCTAGTGGAAATGATTATATTAAAATTAAATATAAAACTGAAAATGAAGATGAAATTGAAAAGAAATATGAAATAGAACAATATATAGACGGAATTGAAAGAATAAAAGAAATAAAAGTATCAATTGAAAATGATGAGCAAAAAGTAGAAATAACTGAGGATAATGATTCTTATGCGCTTAAGAAAGAGATAGAAGATACTATTGTTGTGTATAAATTATCTTATGAAATAGATGATATTGAGGGTGAAGTAGAAATATGTGAAACTATCGATGACTTAGGGGCAACTGTTTACTCTTATAAGATTGACGAAGGGGATAAACATAAAGAATTAGATTTAGACGATCCTGATGAAGATGAAGAGGAAGACGAAGAAGAGGATGAGGATGAAGAAATCGAAGATGAAGATGAAGAGGAAGATGAAGAAGAGGAAGATGAAGAAGAGGATACTGAAGATCAATCTAACCCTTATTTTAAAGAAATAAAAATAAATGTATTATAAAAAGGAGAAAATCCTAAAGAGATACTGTATATATTACTAAAAGGAGATGACACAAATGAAAAAAGCTTTGATATTTATTGTAACACTAGGTTTTGTACTAACTCTATCAGCTTGTACTTCAGCTGATTTAGATAGATTAAATGATATTTTAAACACGGAAGCACTATCAAGTAAAGAATCACTTGCTACACTGTCTTACTTATCTGGTAGTTTATTAGATGTAAAAACTGAAGACCCAGTAGTGAATTCAGGATTAATAAAGTTATCAGCTGTATTAGATACAGATGAAACAGAATTAGAAGGTGAGCTTGATGTAGTAAACGAATACATGGATAGATTAAAAGAGTTAATGGATAACGGAACTGATGCATTTGGAAATGCAGTAGAAGAAGTATCTGATAATCCAGATTACGCATTCATGATTACTTTCACTGTTAACGAGGAAGATTATATTATTTACTATAATATTGATATTCTAACATTAGAAATTTCAGGAATAATGCTTATTGGTGATGTTGAATATGTTATAGAAGTATCAAATACATTATCTGATAATGATGCATTAGACAATGATGATGACGATGATGAAATTGATGACGAGGAACAAGACACAGATGGTGAAGAACCTGATGACGATGACGATGATGATGATTCAGAAGAAGGAAATCAAGAAGAAGATTTAGACGATGAAGAAACTGAACAAAAAATGGTTTTAATGGCTTATAACGGTGATGATTTTGTAAAAGTTATATACAAAGTTGAAACTGATGACGAAGAAACTGAAACTAAATTTACATTAGAATCTAATATCGCAGGTGTGACTAGAGAAGTCTTCATGAAAATTAGCATAGAAGAAGACGAATATAAAATTACTATCGAAGAAGATGAAAATGAATATACATTCAAAAGAGAAGTTGAAGACGAAGAAACAACTTATAAATTGAAATACAAAGTAAACGGTGTTGAAGGAGAAGTTAAAATTATTGAAACAGTTAACGATCTTGGGGAAATAGTTTATGAGTATAAAATTTCTGAAGGTGGTAAATCTTCAACAGTAGAAAGAGATGAACCAAATCACCATAGTGATGATGATGATGACGATGATGACGAAGAAGAAAATGAAAGTGAAGAAGAGAATGAAGAGGAAAACGAAGAAGCAGATGAAGAAGTGGATGGAATTTAGATTCTCCATACTAAATATATTTGAAAAAGATGAGCCCATCATCTTTTTCTTTTTTTACCCATATTTAAATGGTATTATTATAATATCAAAAATGAGGTGGAAATATGAAAATATCAATTATTACCGTAGGAAAATTAAAAGAAAAATACCTTGTAGAAGGTATTAAAGAATATACAAAAAGATTATCTAAATATACAAAACTTGAAATTATTGAAGTTGCAGATGAACATGCACCTGAGAACCTATCTTATAAAGACAAAGAAAAAATCAAAGATATTGAAGGAAAAAAAATACTGTCTAGACTTAAAGACAGTTATGTTATTGCATTAGTTATAGATGGTATGCAGTTATCTAGTGTAGAACTTGCTAATAAGATAGAAGAAATTAAAACCTATCATTCTTCTAATATTACTTTTCTAATTGGAGGATCATTAGGTCTCTCAGATGAAATGATAAAAAAATCTGACTACAAGTTATCATTTTCTAAGATGACTTTTCCACACCAATTAATGAGATTGATTGTACTAGAACAAATATATCGTTCATTTAGAATAAATAACAACGAGCCGTACCATAAATAATTTTAAGACATGATATGTAGGTCTGAACAAAGCCATTCAATATTGGTTAGAATGTGATACGAAAGACATGAAATTCATACTTATTCTATGTTGGGTCACTGGTTCTATCCGACTATTCTCCACCATATCTACACGTTTCCCGAGAATTTAGTAGTTTCTTTAACTACTTAGATATTCTCGGGTTTTTATATGCAATAAAGCATGAAAAAAGGGCTCAAAAAGGCCATTATTTGAATACACAAAAAACATGTTGTTTCAGGGGTCTTTTTCGCATTTCGGAAACTGGGTCTTGTATATAAAATGCAATTTTACTACTTATAATCTCATTTTAATAAAAGAATTATATTCGGTATTTTTGGTGTATTTTGTGTAACCTAATAAGAAAACCTACCAGTTTATTGGTAGGTTTTTAGCTAATTAAGATTACGACACTAATATAATTTTTTTGGTACTATTTTTCCAACAACAGTATTATACACTTCACCATTAATTGGGTTTCTAGGTGAGTGTATATTGTATATATATCCATCTTCACCATATCTACCTACTAGTCGTTCGTTTAGATTTTCTTCATTCATTGCAATACTTACTACTTTTAAACATGCAACAACATCTTTTGAATCTTCAAAATGCTCTTTCATCCAGACTACTTCACATTCTAGATTTAAAAAACATTCCTTTACTCTTGGGGAGTTCACACATATAGCATCTTCAACAGTCAATCCAGCTGAAGTGATTTCATCTACTTCATATTGATTGTGCGTAATTGTATTGCTGCATTTTTCATAAAACTCTTCAGAAAAAAGATTTATTACACACTGATTTGTTTCGTTTAATGTTTGATAAAGATGACCAAATCTTGAAATAGATCCAATAATAGCAAAAAAATGACCGCTATCCCCCACAAATGTAGACCAAGATTGAAGACAAGCATTCGGTTTACCATTCTTCTTATATGACGTTATTAACATTATAGGACTTGGTATTGCGGTTACAAAATCCATCCATGAAAATGATTCTAGTTCTCCGGGCCATTCCTCTTTAAATTTTTCAGGTAAAGTATTCATTTCGATTTTCATCTTGTCACCTCCGGTTTATTATAACATATCATCTTGGATTAATAGTATTGATTTGTCATAAAGTACTCTTGGGCAAAGAGTTTTTGAACAGTGGGTTGAAATTCTGTAATATGAATATAATTCAAAATTACTAGAACAATAAAAAAGGTAACATAAGTAACCTAAAATGCTTGATTTTATATTATTATTGGTTTATAATAAGACAAAGGAGGTGTTCTATGAATGTCTACGAGTTCCTGAAAAAGATCAGAAGACTCATTAACAATGGAAATAAGCGGTTTGTAATGAAAAGAGATGGAAGATATTATTATGATATCTTAATTGAAGACTTTGGTATATCAGATAAAAAGGCATGGGAATATATCAAAAATCTTAACGAACACTTCCTTTGGCAAGATATGAAGCCTAATTATACAAATTCGGATGCGTTTGTATTCAAGAGAACAATAAATGGAGTGATGGCATATATAAATGTAAAGATTGAGGAAGGTAAGGATGGCGAAGAAGTAGTATGTATATCTTTTCACCGTGACTATTAGGGTAATTAGGGAGGAAATAAAAATGGAAAAACATTATTGTGAAGAATGCAAGTCTATGCAAGATACAAAAATCAAAAAACTGACAAAAAAATTCAATATTAAAAATCAAGAAATAGAAGTCCTTGCACAAATAGCAATTTGCAATACATGTGACAATGAGGTTTATGACTCTGAATTGAGCGAAAAACTTACAGAAAATGCAATAAAGATTCACAACAAAGAATATGGTGTAACTGCTAATAAAATAAAGGAATTACAAAGATATTATTCTATATCATCTGCAACATTAGCGAAAATTATAGGTTGTGCTAAGAAGACTATGTACTCGTATGAGAAGAACACGTCTATACCATCAGATACACATATGACTATTTTGAAATTCGTTACAGATGATTTTGAAAATTTAAAGCAAATTGCAGAAATTAACAAGGTAAAATTAACGTTGAAGGAAAAAGATAAAGTACTGAATAAAAAAGCTGAACTGGATGAAA
>DAOWHG010000077.1 GCA_030641535.1 Mycoplasmatota bacterium
AAAGTAACTTCTTTGAACCCTTTTTCGATTAAATCGCTGATTTCTGCTATAATATCGTCTTTATTTCGAGATCTTTCTTTCCCTCTAGTGTACGGAACGATACAATATGTGCAGAATTCATCGCATCCAAACATTATGTTAACCCATGCTTTACGTGTATTCTCTCTTATTCTAGGCATGTTTTCCACAATCGAGCCTTCTTCTGAGAAAACTTCGATAACTCGCTCTTTTGAAAGCACTACTGTCTCTAAATATTCAGGTAATTTATAGATGTTATGTGTTCCAAAAACTAAATCTACGTAGTGAATTTTCTTTAAAATACGTTCTACTACTTTTTCTTCTTGAGGCATACATCCACATACTCCAAGAATCAAATCAGGATTGTTTTTCTTATATTGTTTTAGTCTTCCTAATTCACCAAAAACTCTATTTTCTGCATTTTCTCTAACAGCACATGTATTAAGTAAAATGATATCCGAGTTTTCTAAAGTATCACTTTCAGTGAAACTTAAAGCTTCTAAAATACCTTTTATCTTTTCAGTATCAGCTTCATTTGCCTGACATCCGTATGTTTCTATCTTATATGTTTTCCCTTTTCCAAACCCTTTTATATTGAAATGCTTACTAAAATCAATCACTGGAGTAACCTGTGATTTTCTTTTTCTTGCATCTCTAATTGACGGTTTAACAAAGTATTTTTCGTAATCTTTTGACATAATTATCACCTTTTCAAAGTATACAATATATTTTATAATTTGACAAACAAAATGAATAAGGAATCCTTATTCATAGATGTTTATTGATTTGATTTTATTTAGATCAGTATCAATTATTATTGAGTTAAATTGCAATGTATTTGATAAATCTTCTTTTATTCTTCTAGGCATTCCATCTAAAAATTTACTAACAATAATTTCTTTATCTGCCCCAATAACACCATATTTTGTCCCTGTCATCCCAATGTCTGTGATATACATTGTTCCTTTAGGGAAAACCATTGCATCAGCAGTTGGGACATGTGTATGAGTACCCACTACTGCGGTTACTCTACCATCTAAGTAATGAGCCATTGCAATCTTTTCACTTGATGCTTCTGCATGCATATCAACGATTATATAATCGCTTTCAATATTTTCTAGAATTTCATCTGCTTTTTTGAAAGGATTATCTAATGGGTCACCCATAAATATTCTCCCCATTAGGTTAATAACAGTAATTTCCTTATCATTGTATTTTATAGTAATATATCCTTTTCCCGGAATAGAATCATCGTAATTTGCTGGTCTTATGATGTTTGAATCATCAATAAAATCGACTAATTCTCTTTTGGAAAAAGAGTGATTTCCAAGTGTAACTACACTTACTCCAAGTTTCATTATTTCCTTATATATTGGTTCACTAATACCAAATCCACGATCAATGTTCTCACCATTAAGGAAGATTAAATTTGGTTTGTTGTCCTGTTTTATCTTTGGCAAGTATTTACGTAGTGCTTCCATTCCTCTAGTTCCAAAAACGTCTCCAATAAATAAAATTTTCATTTTATCAACTCTTTTCTATTAATTCAAAGTAACCTGTTTGCTTTAATATTTTATCGTAATCTTTAAATTTTCCTTGTTTAAGTTGTTCTATTATTTCTTTCATAGATGCGTATTTTGCATCTTTCACTTCTGATTTATCAATTCTTAAATCCTTTAGCAAGATGTTTTCTTCTATTAAGTATGTATCTAATATAAAACTAGCATAATTATCTTTTATTGTGTATCTTTTTATGAATTTAAGTTTTTCCTTATTTAATAATATACCTAATTCTTCAAAAGTTTCCTTTGCTGCTGTTTCTAATGAAGTGTCACCTGAAATAGCAGATCCAGCTGTACAATCCCACAAAAAAGGTAACTTGTCAGATAGCTTATTTCTTTGTTGAATAAGGTATTGTCCTTTTTGATTTCTAATCCAGACATTAACAACAATGTGGTATTCATCACCTTGAAGTTTTGTCCCTCTTGGAACAATTTTATTAAGTTTTTGACCATTTGAGTCATATAAATCAAAGTACTCCATAGTTTTCACCTCAAATAAGTAAAGCCTTCCTGAGGAAGGCTTTTATTTAGCGATATCTTGAGCTCTTGTTTCTCTTATAACAGTAACTTTTATTGTTCCTGGATAAGATAATTGTTCTTCAATTTGTTCTTTTATATCACGTGCTATTTTGTAAGCCATTGTGTCATCTACTTTAGTTGGTTCAACTATAACTCTTACTTCTCTTCCGGCTTGAATTGCGTATGCTTGTTCAACACCATCAATACCTTTAGAAATATTTTCTAGTTGTTCTAAACGTTTAATATATGAATCAAGTGATTCACTTCTAGCACCTGGTCTTGCAGCACTTAGTGCGTCAGATGCAGCTACTAGTACAGCAATAATTGTTTTTGCTTCTTTATCACCGTGATGAGTTTGGATAGCATCAACAACAGCTAGTGGTTCTTTATATCTGTTTGCTAAGTTAACTCCAATTTCAACATGTGATCCTTCAACTTCATGATCTACTGCTTTACCAATGTCATGTAATAATCCAGCACGTTTAGCTAGTATTTCATCTTCACCGATTTCAACAGCTAATTTTCCTGCTAAGAATGCACATTCGATTGAATGTCTAAGAACATTTTGTCCGTAACTTGTTCTAAAGTGTAATCTACCAAGTAATTTTACTAGATCAGGATGGATTCTACCAATTCCAACTTCGAATACAGCTTCTTCACCTTTATCTCTAATAAAACGGTCTACTTCTTCTCTAGTCTTTTCAACTATTTCTTCAATTCTACCTGGATGGATTCTACCATCAGCTACTAATGATTCAATTGTTCTTTTTGCTATTTCTCTTCTTATTGGATCAAATCCACTTAATACTACAGCTTCAGGTGTATCATCAATAATTAAATCTACACCAGTTAATGCTTCGATTGTTCTAATATTACGTCCTTCACGACCAATTATACGACCTTTCATTTCATCGTTTGGTAATGCTACAACTGAAACTGTTCTTTCACTTGTAACGTCTTGGGCGTATTTCTGTATTGCTTGTGATAGTAAATGTTTAGCAGTTTTATCTGCGTCCATCTTTGCGTTTTCTTCTTGTTCTCTAATGTATGCAGCAATTTCAATAGCCATTTCGTCTTCTACTCGTTTTAAGATTAAATCTCTTGCTTGCTCTACACTAAATCTTGCGATTTCAATTAATTTTGCGTTTTGTTCATCAATTAATTTTTCCAGTCTGTTATTTTTATCATCTAATGATTGTTTTCTACGCTCGATTGTTTCTTCTTTTTTGTCTAAATTAGATTCACGTTTGTCTAGGTTAGAAGTTCTTCTATCCATAGTTTGTTCACGTTGCATTAATTTATTTTCAGTAGCAGTTACTTCACTTTTTCTTTCTTTTATCTGCTTATCAAAATCCAATTTCAGATTGTGAATGTCTTGTTTTGTTTCTAGCAGTACTTCTTTTCTGTGTTTGTCTGCTTGTTTTTCGGCGTCTTCTATTAAATGATTCACTTTTTGACGAGCTTTATTCAATCCTCGTTCAACCACCATGATACGTAGGAAAAATCCTCCTACAGTACCTAATGTTATAAATGTCAGACCGGAGAGAACTAATATAAATGTTGTATCCACATTTATTCCTCCGTTCGTTTTTTTAAATTCAAATATTATTATTAACATAATTCAAAAATTATGAGTAGAAACGTTTTTAATAGCTATCTTATTATAAACTCTATCATCTAAAAAAGTCAATGAATATAATCTTATATCGCAAAATTAAAAGGCGTTTAAATTAAACGCCTAATTTTTCTCTAACTAATGCTTCTATTTCTTTTAATAATTCTGGATTTTCTTTTAAATACTTTTTAACATTTTCTCTTCCTTGACCAATTTTATCACCTTTATAGCTAAACCAAGATCCACTTTTCTTAATGATTTCTTCTTCAACGGCTATATCAATGATTTCCCCAGTTTTAGAAATTCCTTTTCCATAAATAAGGTCAACAACAACTGTTTTAAAAGGTGGAGCTACTTTATTTTTAACTACTTTAACTTTCGTTAAATTACCAACTATTTCAGTCCCATGTTTAATTTGTTCACTACGTCTAATTTCTAATCTAACTGAAGCATAAAACTTAAGTGCTCTACCACCAGGTGTAACTTCAGGATTACCAAACATTACTCCAACTTTTTCACGAATTTGATTTATAAATATAGTGATAGTTTGTGATTTACTTATAGCACCACTTAATTTTCTCATAGCTTGGCTCATTAATCTTGCTTGAAGACCAACATGACTTGCTCCCATGTCTCCTCTTATCTCAGCTTCTGGTACTAATGCAGCTACAGAGTCAATTACAACAATGTCAATTGCTCCACTTCTAATAAGCGCTTCTGTTATTTCTAATGCTTGTTCCCCAGTATCAGGTTGAGAAAGAATTAAATTATCAATATCAACACCAAGTGCTTTTGCATATTGAGGATCTAATGCATGTTCTGCATCAATAAATGCAGCATATCCTCCAGCTTTTTGAGCTTCAGCAATAGCATGTAATGCAAATGTTGTTTTTCCTGAAGATTCAGGACCATATACTTCAACAATTCTTCCTTTAGGATATCCTCCGATACCTAAAGCTTTATCTAGTTTAATCGATCCACTAGGTATTGATTCAACATTAAGGTGAGTAGAATCATCACCTAAAATCATTACTGATCCTTTACCATGTTGTTTCTCTATTTCTTTCATTGCGTTATCTAATGCTTTTTTTCTAGCGTCATTTGCCACAAGTAATCCTCCTTAGTTTGCTACATATATAATACATAGCAAGCATTCTTTTTTCTTTATATTGATTCCATAATTATTTTTTTATTTTTAACAAAGTAATCTATTCCTGAAACTACAGTAAGTACTAATCCTAAATATAGAATATACATCCCAATATCTACAAAGATATCATCATATGAATACATTAACAATAAAGTAAGTGCTACCATTGTTGTTGCTGTTTTATACTTACCTAATTTACTAGCTGCGATTACTTTTCCTTCACCAACAGCAATTAATCTAATACCTGTTACTATAAATTCTCTTGATAAGATAATCAAAGTTATCCACATTGGAACAACTCCTGCATCTGTTAGTAAAAGTAATGCTGCCATTACCAGTAATTTATCAGCTAATGGATCAATAAATTTTCCGAATGTAGTTACTAAATTATACTTTCTAGCAATATACCCATCTAGAAAATCAGTAAAAGAAGCAACAACAAAGATTGGTGCTAAAAACTTAAGTCCAAAATCAAGATCTAGAAACCCTTGTGAAGGATCTGCTTTTGCATAATATGCATATATTAATACAGGTACTAATAATACTCTCATAAATGATAATTTGTTCGGTAAATTCACAAAATCACCTCATAGAAAATTATATCATAATCTAGTTTATTAAACAATTA
>DAOWHG010000032.1 GCA_030641535.1 Mycoplasmatota bacterium
GAAGTAAAATTAGAAGACAATGTTTATTATGGAATATCTACTTACAGAGCACTTGATAATTTTAATGTTAGTGATGAAAGAGTTAACATTAAAATTGTATATGAACTTGTAAATATAAAAAAACAAGCAGCTATTACAAATAGAAAACTCGAGTATTTAGATAAGGACAAGGCAAAAGCAATTGTTACTGCTTGTAATAAAATCTTAAATAAACAATTTGATGATTCATTTGTTGTTAATCGCTACCAAGGTGGCGCAGGGACAAGTACCAACATGAATGTAAATGAAGTAATTGCCAATGTCGCTTTAGAAATTCTTGGTGAGAAACTAGGGGAGTATGAAATAATCCACCCTATTAATCACGTTAATCTTCACCAGTCTACTAATGATACTTTTCCAACATCTGTTAAAGTTGCTGCAATTAAACTCATCAGAGATTTAGCATTAGAATATGCATCTTTACAAAAGACTTTTCAAGAAAAAGAAACTAAGTATGGAAAAGTAATTAAATTAAGTAGAACACAGTTTATGGACGCTGTACCTATTCTTGCAGGGCAAATGTTTGGGGCGTATGCTGAAACATTCTCAAGAGACCGATGGCGTATTTATAAGGTAGAAGAAAGACTTAGAACAATAAATATTGGTGGAACCGCAGTAGGAACTGGGCTTAATGCTCCTTTAAAATATACCTTCATGATGACATCACTTCTTCAAGAATCTACTAATATAGGATTGTCTCGCGCAGAATCTCTAATTGATAATACTCAGAATTTAGATGCATTTAATGAAGTGTCTGGACTTTTAAAAGTTGCGGCTTCATCATTAATAAAAATATGTAATGACCTTAGATTCTTAGCGTCAGGTCCAAATGGTGGAATTGGAGAAATAATCTTAAAGGATAATCAAGTAGGTTCATCTATTATGCCTGGGAAAACAAATCCAGTTATTTTAGAAATGGTTATTCAAAATTCTTATAATATTATAGCGAATGATTCACTTATAAATAACTTAGTATCAAGTGGTAGTTTAGAACTAAATGCTTTTATGCCTGGAATTGCTGAAGCGTTACTAAATTCACTTGAATTACTTACTAACACTGTCAAAATATTTAATAATAAATGTGCTAAATATATTAAGGTAGATCAAAAAAAATGTATTGAAAATTTAGAAAATTCACATTCATTAATCACACCTTTAATTTCAATAATTGGATATGATAAAGCTAGTGAAATAGTAAAAAAAGCAAATGCATACAATAAAACTATAAAAGAAGTTCTAGTTACTGAAAAATTATTTAGCAAAGATGAAATAGAAAAACTACTTGATCCTTTTAATATTACTAAACCCGGGATTGTAAAGGGAGGAAACTAATGAGTATGAATCAAACTCCAAGAGCATCTAGAACTCATATCGCTATTTTTGGAAGACGAAATGTTGGAAAATCAAGTGTAATTAATGCTCTAACAAATCAAACAATTTCATTAGTATCTAGTATTGCAGGAACAACCACAGACCCGGTCTTTAAATCAATGGAGATATTACCTCTTGGTCCGGTAGTTTTGATAGATACCGCAGGAATAGATGATGTTGGAGAATTAGGAGAATTAAGAGTACAGAGAACATATGATGTTATTAATAAAACAGATATCGGATTAATAATATTTGATATAGATCAAGATGACTTTAAATATGAAAAAGATTTAATAAAAGAATTTAAGAAACGTCAAAAACCATATTTAATGGTAGCTAACAAAATTGATATAGTATCTTTCGAAAAAGATTTTTCAAATATTTTCAAAGAGAAAATATTGAAAGTATCCGCAGTAAGTAAAGAAGGAATAGAAGCTTTGAAAAATGAAATTGGAACAACATTAAAAATTGAAGATGAGAAGTTTATGATTGTTGGAGACTTATTAAATCCAGGGGATATCGTAGTACTTGTTACACCTATCGATAAAGCCGCTCCAAAGGGTAGATTAATACTCCCACAACAACAAACAATTAGAGATATCTTAGAAAGTGATGCAATTGCTGTTGTCACAAAAGAATTTGAATTAAGAGAAACTCTTGACAAACTTGGGACTAAACCTAAGCTTGTAATCACTGATTCACAAGTATTCTTAAAAGTATCTGCTGATACTCCAAAAGATATCATGTTAACTTCTTTTTCGATTTTATTTGCTAGAAATAAAGGAGATTTAGTTGAACTTGTTAAAGGCGCAAAAGCAATTGAAAAGCTTGAGAATGGTGATAAAATATTAGTAAGTGAAGGATGTACACATCATCGTCAGAGTGATGATATAGGTACTGTGAAAATTCCAAGATGGTTAAGACAATATACTGGAAAAGATTTTGAATTCATTTATAGCTCAGGATACTCATTTCCAAAAGAAATGGATGATGTGAAGTTAGTTATTCATTGTGGAGCGTGTATGCTTAATAAGAGTGAAATGATGTATCGAATATCTCAAGTAGTTGAAAAAGAAATACCAATTGTTAATTACGGAGTTCTTATCTCGTATGTACAAGGAATATTTGAAAGAGCACTAGACCCATTCCCATTAGCAAAAATGATATATTTAGATGAGTAAAAACCTTGATTTTCAAGGTTTTTATTATTAGTATATATATGTAGTTTTTTTTATTAGTTAGTGTTATAATATCACAGGTGAAAAGGTGATGACATGAAGAACAAGATTGATTTAACGACTGGAAGCATATTAGGAAAGCTTTTAATAGTTGCTATTCCAACATTATTTACAAGTATAATTCAAATGACTTACAACCTAACAGACATGTTTTGGGTTGGAAAAGTTTGGAATATGGGACTTGATCCTGATGAAGCGATAGCAGGGATTGGAACTGCTGCATATTACGTTTGGTTTGGTTTTGGTCTTATTTTGCTTGCAAAAATTGGGACTTCAGTTCTTATAAGCCAATCTGCTGGAAAGAATGATGTTAAGCTAATTACAAGATACGGTAATAGTGGATTTGTTTTAATGCTTTTATTCGCAGCAATCTATACTCTATTTGGTTTTTTTGGAGTAAATCTGTATGTTGGGCTATTTAATATTGAAAGTCTTAATGTCTCAATGTATGCCACAGATTATATGCAAATTGTTTCACTGTTTGGTATTTCATTATTTATGGTTAACTTCTTTAACGGAGTAAATGATGGATTAGGTAAAACAGTTAATACATTAGTAATTACTGCTTCGGGGCTGATATTAAATATTGTATTAGATCCATTCTTCATTTTAGAAGAAGTAAATATATTTGGAATAATATTTCCAGGACTAGGACTTGCAGTTAGAGGAGCAGCAATTGCTACAGTTATAGCACAAGCTTTTGTTCTGTTTATATATATAGTATTCTATAGTACTAAATTTAGACCATTCCCTATTAATTTGAAGAAATACTTTTCATTTAAGTTGGTTAAAGATATATGGAAAATTGGATTGCCTATCGGCATTCAAAGTATGCTGTTTACTTCAATTAGTATTGTAATTGGAATAATGATTGTCCCCTATGGAGAAGCAGTTATGGCTATTCAAAGGGTTGGAAGTCAAATCGAAGCAGTAGCTTGGATGATTGCATCAGGTTTCCAAGTTGCTTTAGCAAGTTACGTTGGACAAAACTTTGGAGCGGGCAGATATGATAGAATTAAAGCTGGATATTTTACTGCATTGAAGTTGCTTGTACCGTATGGAATTATAGTTAATATTGTTTTGTTTGTTTTCGCAGAACAATTGTTCGGTCTTTTCTTTGTAAATCCGAGCACTTTAGCGATAGGGAAAACATATTTAGAAATACTAAGTATATCGCAATTATTCATGATTATTGAGCTTACAACAGCAGGTGCATTTAATGGACTAGGAAAAACTAAGATTCCTTCGTCAGTAGGAATCATAGGAAATGGACTAAGAATACCTTTGGCAATTGTATTTAGTGTATCACTAGGATATGCTGGTATATGGTGGGTAGTTTCTATTTCAAGTATTATTAAAGGTAGTGTTCTTACAGCTTGGTTTATAATATACTTATATAAGAAGAAGAAATTGAAATTGGTTCTTAGTTGAAAAAAAAGATTCCTTGTAATATAATATAGTGCGGAGTGATATTATGATAGATAGATTAAATAGAATGGTGAAGAGATACAATGAAATCACCGATGAATTAATGAGTCCTGATATATTAAAAGATATTAGTAAAATGACAGAACTTTCTAAAGAACAAAAGTCTTTAGAAGCTACTGTTAATCTTTATGGTGAATATAATGAAGTTTTAGGCACTATTGAAGACTTAAAAGAAATGTTACTTGATGATGATAAAGATATAGTGGAAATGGCTCATATGGAATTAGATGAAATAAAACATAGAGTTCCTGAAATTGAAGAACAACTCAAGGTTTTATTAATTCCAAAAGATCCAAATGATGAGAAAAATGTAATAGTTGAAATCAGAGGTGCAGCTGGAGGAAGTGAGGCAAATATTTTTGCTGGAGACTTATTCCGTATGTATACAAAATACGCTGAGTTGAAGAATTGGGAAATTAATGTAACTAATTCAGAAGACTCTGGAGCCGGAGGGTTCTCACAAATAGAATTCACAGTAAATGGTGACAGTGTTTATGCTTCTCTTAAACATGAATCTGGAGGACATCGTGTTCAACGTGTTCCTCAAACAGAATCACAAGGAAGAGTCCATACATCAACAGCTACAGTGTTAGTATTACCTGAAGTAGAAGATGTTGAAGTTGAACTTGATATGGCAGATGTTAGAATTGATACATATCGTTCAAGCGGAGCTGGAGGACAAAGTGTAAATACAACAGATTCTGCTGTTAGAGTTACCCATGTGCCTACAGGACTTGTATGTACTTGTCAAGATGGAAAAAGCCAACATAAAAACAAAGATATGGCACTTAAAATATTAAAAGCTAGACTACACGATAAACAATTACAAGACCGTTTAGATAAAGAAGGATTAGAACGCAGAGGAAAAATAGGTACTGGTGACCGCAGTGAAAAAATTAGAACTTATAATTATCCTCAAAACCGTGTAACTGATCATAGAGTAGGGTTTTCCCTTCAACAACTCGATAGAGTCATGGAAGGTAAATTAGAACCTATTATAGAAGTGCTAATTTCAGAGGAAGTAAAAACAAAACTTGAAGGAAAATAACAAAATAAAGGAGAGCTTAAGCTCTTCTTTAAATGTTTTAATGAGGTGGTATTATGCCAACATATCGAGAAATATTAAAGATTAATGAACAATATGCATTAGATAATCAAAAAGAAGATTCTGGAGTTAAATTACTATTGATGCATTTTGCAAAAATGGATAGTGCAGATCTTCTATTATCAATGGATGAAGAGATGCCAGAAACGTTGTATCAAGATTTTTTATATGGCGTTGACCGTTTTGTTGCGAAAAATATTCCTGTCCAACATATCATTGGATTTCAGGAGTTTTTTGGATATAATTTCAAAGTAAATCATGATGTTTTAATACCAAGGTTTGAGACTGAAGAATTACTTGGTAATATTCTAATTATTTATGAAGAAGTGTTCGGATCGAAAAAAGTAAAAGTTGTGGATATTGGTACTGGAAGTGGATGTTTAGCAGTTACGTTAGATATTGAAGAAAGTAATATGGAAGTCTTCGCAACTGACATTTCTGAAGAAGCACTTATTGTTGCAAAAGAAAACAACGAATCACTTGGTGGAAACGTAACATTCTTAAAAGGTAACTTACTAGAACCCTTAAAAGAAATGAAGTTTGATATATTGGTATCTAACCCTCCTTATATACCTAACAAAGAATTTGTAGAGGGATTAATTAAAGATAATGAACCAAATGTTGCTTTGTTTGGTGGAGTAGACGGATTAGATTTTTATCGAGCAATTATTAAGGATGCTGAAAGCATTTTGAATGAATCATATATTATCGCTTTTGAACATGCATTCAATAAAGCGAAAGATTTAAGAAAAATAATTAAAAAACACTTAAAAGATGTGGAAGTTATTCAGAAAAAAGATCTACAAGGAAAAGATAGAATGACTTTTATTGTTAAAAAATAAAGAAATCTTTTTTATATATATGTATATATATAATGAATATACCCACTTGACATATTAGAAAATAGTGTGTATATAATATATAGAAAAGAGGAGGCGACTACATGAAAACAAAATTAGTTATAGTAGAATCACCTAGTAAATCAAAAACTATCGAACAATATCTTGGTGAAGAATATGTCGTTCTATCATCAAAAGGACATATAAGAGATCTCGCAATTAGTGGTGCAGGTGGACTAGGATTAGACATCGAAAATAACTTTGCTCCTAAATATGTAATCATTAAAGAGAAAAAACAAGTTGTTAATGAATTAAAAAGCGCGTTTAAGAACGCTTCTGAAATATATTTAGCGACCGACCCTGATAGAGAGGGAGAGGCTATTAGCTGGCATTTAAAGGAAGTTTTAGAAATTGGGAACATTCCTTCTAAAAGAGTTATTTTTAATGAAATAACTAAAAGTGCAGTAATTAAAGCGTTCGAGAATCCTCGTGAAATTGATTTAGGATTAGTTTCTTCTCAAGAAACAAGAAGAATTTTAGATCGTATTATTGGATTCAAACTTTCTAAATTATTACAAAATAAGATTAAATCAAAATCTGCAGGTCGTGTTCAAAGTGCTACTTTGAAACTAATTGTAGATAAAGAGAAGGAAATAAAAGCATTCATTGAAGAAGAATTTTGGAAAGTAAAAGCAGAATTCCCTGGATTTAGTGCAGACTTAATTAAACACAATAGTAAAATTGTGAAACTAGAAAATGAAGAAGAAACAAATAAATTACTTGAATCTTTAAATGAAGACTTCATTATAAATAGTATTGATGTAAAAGAAAGAAATAGAGAAGCAAAATTGCCTTTCACTACTTCTGCATTACAACAAGAAGCTTCAATGAAACTAAACTTTAGCTCTCAAAAAACAATGTTAGTGGCTCAAAAGCTATATGAAGGAATGGATTTAGAAAACGAAACAGTTGGATTAATAACTTATATGCGTACTGATTCTGCAAGACTAAGTAATGTTTTTACATCTCCTGCAATCAAATATGTTGAAGAAAAATACGGAAAAAAATATGCAGGAAGAGTAAAAATCCCAACTAAAAAAGGTTTAAACATTCAAGATGCACATGAGGCTATTAGACCTACAAATGTATTTAGAACACCTCAAAGTGTAAAAAGATTCTTATCAAAAGACGAATTTACTTTATATACATTAATATATGAACGTACTATCGCTTCACTTATGAAACCTGCTGTTATAAGCACAAAAACAGTTGAACTAAAAAACAATAAAACTCTATTTAGAGCAACTGCTCAAGATCTAATATTTGATGGTTACTTGAAAGTATACGGAAAATATGAAAAACTTGATCTAGGTGAATTACCAGAACTTGTTGAGAAAGCTACAATTAAAGCTGAAAGCATTGAAAAAACACAGCATTTCACTAAACCTCCAGCAAGATTCACTGAAGCAAGATTAATCAAAGAGATGGAAGATTTAGGAATTGGTAGACCTTCAACTTATTCACAAACCATCACAACTATTAAGAATAGAAAATATGTTTCTATTAAAGAGAAGAAATTCTTCCCTACTGATCAAGGAATGTTAACAATTGAAAAATTAGATGAATACTTTGGACAAATAATTAGTGTTGATTACACTGCTAGAATGGAAAGAGTATTAGATGAAATAACAACTGGAGATCAAAATCAAACAGATATTATCTCTCAATTCTATAAAGCGTTTATCCCAATGGTTGATAATGCAAATAAAAACATGGATAAAGTTGCTCCTAAATTCACTGGAGAGGATTGCCCAAAATGTGGATCTCCAATGGTGTTTAGAACTTCTAAGTTTGGAAGTTTCGAAGCGTGTAGCGATTATCCAAGTTGTAAATACATTAAAACTAAGGAATATGAGAAACCTGTAGTTGTAAGTACTGGTGTAAAATGTCCTAAATGTGGTAAAGGTGAAATAGTTGAAAGAAAAGCAAAAAATGGAAGAAATAAAGGAAAGAAATTTTATGCTTGTAATAATTTCCCTGCATGTAAGAATATGCTATTTGGATTACCTACTGGAGAATTATGTCCTGATTGTGGAAGTCTATTGATAGAAGATAATAAAGGTGGAATAATCTGCCAAGAAACTAAAAAATGCGGATATAAAAAAGGTTAATACATATAAGAAAAGATACGCTAAACACGTATCTTTTCTATTTTTATGAGACATTTTTTCGATTTTTGTACATACAGATAATGGCCCAAATAAGCCATATCTCAATATAGTTTGAACTTCAAAGGACTTTTGAAAAATAATTACGGTTTTTATTGACATTTTTAAAGAGAATATGTTATATTTAATATGCGACTATGTCGCAACTTATCCCTTACATAGCATGGTGAATAATTTGATTATTCACACATCCCCTTCCTTAATCCGCCGAGAGGCGGATTTTCCCTTTTAATAGGGTATTTTTCTATATTTATAGAAGAATTTCTTTAAGTGTGTTATAATATTTTGTGATTTTATATAGGAAAGAAGTTGTTGAATTATGGGATTTTTTGATAATTTATTTAAATCTAAAGAAAAAAGAAAAAATGCCCAAAAATATAAACTAGGTATGAGCAAAACCAGATCTGGTGTTTTTAGTAATTTAAAAATATTGCTAGAATCTTCTAAAGTGATATCTGATGAGTTATTCGACGATTTAGAGGAACTATTCATTATGGCAGATATTGGCGTAGACACAGTTATTAAATTTGTAGGTCATTTACGAGATACTGTTGAAGTAAAAGAAATCACTTCTCCATTTGATTTAAAAGAAATAATTATTGAAGAGATGTTTAAACTGTATGTTAAAGATGAAATTGTTTCTTCAAACTTAGATATAGTAAAAGATAGATTGAATGTTATTTTGTTTGTTGGAGTAAACGGGGCTGGGAAAACTACTACAATTGGGAAAATAGCAAATGAGTATATAAATAAAGGATATAAGGTGTTGATGGTAGCTGGGGATACTTTTAGAGCTGGAGCTATCAATCAACTTAAAATATGGAGTGAAAGAGTTGAAGCTGATTTTTATTCAAAAGAAGCTGGAAGTGATCCGTCTAGTGTCATGTTTGATGCAATAAAATATGCAGATAATAATAATATGGATATTATCTTATGTGACACGGCAGGAAGACTTCAAAATAAAAAGAATTTGATGAACGAGTTAGGAAAAATTAACAAGGTTATTGCTAGAGAATGCGTAGGAGCACCTCATGAAACATTATTAGTTGTTGATGCAACTACTGGACAAAATGGACTTTCTCAAGCAAAAATATTTAATGAAGTAACAAACATTAGCGGTGTTGTTTTAACTAAATTAGATGGTACTGCAAAAGGGGGAATTGTTTTGGCTATTAAAGATGAACTTAACATCCCAATAAAATATATTGGTCTTGGTGAAAAAATTGATGATTTGGAGCATTTCGATGTAGAAGAGTATATCTACGGAATGTTTTCGGATATTTTCTAATGAATATATTAGATAAAGCAATTGAAGTTATAGAGTTATACGATATATACCAAGACTTATTAACAAATAAACAAAGAGAGTATATGGAATCATATTATTATAATAACTACTCATTAACTGAGATTTCAGAAAATATGAGTGTAAGTAGAAACGCGGTTCACGATCAACTAAAAAGAACTGTTAAAAAATTATATGACTATGAATCAAAACTCGAACTGAGAATTAAGGGTAAAAACAGACACATTATTATTGAGAAAATGAAAAATGAAAAAGACTTAAATAAAGTCTTAGATTTAGTTGAGGAACTTGAGAAAGTAGAGTGATACTATGGCTTTTGATAATTTATCAGATCGCCTTCAAATGTCTTTGAGAAGAGTTACAGGTAAAGGACGACTAACTGAAAAAGACATTGAAGAAATGATGAGAGAAGTAAGATTATCATTATTAGAAGCGGATGTTAACTTCAAAGTTGTAAAAGAGTTTACTAAGGAAGTCAAAGAACAAGCTATGGGTGAGAAAATCTTAAAAGGATTAAATCCAGGGCAACAAGTTGTAAAAATTGTTCATGATGAACTTAAAAAAATCATGGGAGAAACTAATGCTCCTTTAACATTAAATATGATAGGAATCACTAAAATAATGATGGTAGGGTTGCAAGGTTCTGGTAAAACTACTACATCTGGAAAACTAGCATATTTATTAAGAAAGAACAACAATTTAAAACCATTACTAGTAGCACTTGATATCTATAGACCTGCTGCTATAGAACAACTAAAAACAATTGGAGCTCAACTTAATGTTGATGTTTTTGAAATGGGAATATTTGAAAAACCTCAAACTATTATTAAAAAAGCACTTGAGTTTGCAGTAACTAATGGAAACAATTTACTAATTGCCGATACTGCAGGACGTTTGCATATTGATGAAAAAATGATGCAGGAACTTGTAGATATAAAAGAAATCTTAAAACCTGAAGAAGTACTATTAAATCTTGATGCAATGACTGGACAAGACGCTGTAAATGTAGCATCAAGTTTCCATCAAACATTAACTGTTACAGGAGCTATCCTTACAAAACTTGATGGAGATACTAGAGGTGGAGCAGCACTAAGTTTAAGACAAGTTACGAATATCCCAATAAAATATGCTGGGATGGGAGAAAAACTTGATCAATTAGAAGTATTTCATCCAGATAGAATGGCATCTAGGATTCTTGGAATGGGTGATGTACTAACACTTGTAGATAAGGTTACAGAAAACATTGATGAAGATGACATGATGAGCTTAATGGAAAAAATGATGTCAGGAAAATATAACTACAATGATTATTTAAAACAATTGAAGATGATTAGTAGAATGGGATCTTTAGGTGGAATAATGAAATTGGTGCCTGGAATGAACAAAGCAATGAAAGGTGCTAATATAGATGAAAAGCAAACTGTCTATATAAAAGCTTTAATTCAATCTATGACAAAAGCTGAAAGAAAAAATCCTCAGCTAATCTCAAGAAGTAGCTCTAGAAGAAGACGTGTAGCCAAGGGTTCAGGTAGAAGTGTAAGTGATGTTAATAAATTAATTCAATCATTAGAACAACAATCACAGATGATGAAAAGAATGGGTTCAATGGATCCTTCTCAAATGAATTCTGCGAATGCATTAAAAGCAATGCAAAATACAAAAACAAAACAGAAAAAGGGAAAAGGGAAAAATAGAAGTAGATTTAGATATTAAAAAAGAGACAATTTGTCTCTTTTATTTTTGATTAAAGAACTTGTCTAAGAACTTTTCAATACCGTTTTCTAGATTTGAATCTTCGAGGATTAAATCTGCGACTTCTTTTAAACTATGATGAGCATTAGACATTGCTATTCCAAGACCTGCATACTCAAGCATTTCGATATCGTTATGTCCGTCTCCAAATGCAATTATTTGATCTCTCTCAAACCCAAGATACTTTGAAACATATTCAATTCCATTTCCCTTATTTGTTTCAGGAGTAAAAAGCTCAATAATAAAGCTATATTTATTTCCCCAGTTACGATGGAGAACTTTACCTTTAAAGTTTTCCTCAACATAATCTTCAATAAATTGCCCTTGTCCTTCATTGGCAATAATAATGAATCCATTTGTGCTTCCAGGTAAAGTATCTTTAAAGTCTCCGATAGTTAATTTAGCTCCATTGAAAAAATGGATTAAAGGTCTAATCTCTTCGGTGTCATGAAGTAAATATATATCATCACCAATTTCACCAAAAGCATTCTTAATATATTGTTTTGTGTTTTCGAATATGTCTAAAACATAGTCTTTATTAACTGTTAAACTAAAGCAATCAAAGTTATCGTCATCTTTAGAAGTTACTAGTCCTCCATTATAGTTGATTATCGGAGTGTCTAATTCTAACATTCTATAAAATCTTTCAGAACTTCGAAAAGGTCTTCCAGTTGCTATCACGAGTTTGTGACCTTGCTTTTTAAGCTCTAGTAAGTAGTTTTTGGTATCTTCTTTGAGTGTTTTCCAATCATATAATAATGTACCATCTAAATCTAGAACAATTAAGTATTTTTCCATATTATCACCTTTAAATATTATCTCATAATCATAATATTTACACAATATAAATGATAAATATGTTATAATATTTAGTAAGTTAGGAGTTGATATCATGTTTTTTGATATTTCTTTTGGTGGATTTATTAATTTTTTCTTAGGAATGGCTACTGGAGCCATTGCTTTTACTGCGATTTTTATCTATTTTTTAATTAGAGGTAAAAATATAAATATAGAGGATATTAAGAGACCAACTGTAGATGTAGACGAAGAAGAACTTAAATTTATAATTCTTGAGAAAAGAAAATTATTTAAGAGAAATAAAAAGCTTGGAAATAAGAGTATATCTAAATTAACGTTTGAAATGAGCTATGAACTAGTTGAAGAAATAGCTGCTTATTTTTTCCCTGATTCAAAGTATCCAATGTTAGAATTAAATGTTCACGAGCTATTAGATCTTAATCACTATATAACTGATAGAATTAAAGACATTTTAGATAAACCTATTCTAAAAAACACTATGAATTTACAGATGACTAAGATAATGAATATGTTTGATAAGAAGAAACAGATTCAAGAAAGCAAACTTATAAAAGCTGCCCAAAAATATAAGGTTGGAAAAGTTATAAAATATGGTAGTGCTGCGCTCAATGTAATTAATCCGGTTTTCTGGTTTAGAAAATTGGTTATAAATACTAGTGTTGATGTTATGACTAAAAAAGTATGTATTGTAATCATTGGTATTGTTGGGGAAGAAACTACAAAAGTTTACTCTAAGAAACTATTTGAGGAGCCGGTGGAATTAAATATGATTGAAGAAGAAATTGATACATTCCTTGAAGAAGGAACTGTTGATGAAGATGAAGATGATAAAGCTATAGATGAAATAATAGAAAGTAAAAAAGACAAGAAAAAATCAAGAAAACACGCAATTAGTAAAGGGTGATACTATGTTTTTTAAAAAGAAGAGAATTGAAGCTGTGAAAGAAAGAACCCCAGATACAGTTCCTTTTGTTGTACCCGAAATTGAAGAAGATGAAAAACGAGAGGGATATAAAAAAAATAAATTTGTCTCTCCAATTTTTGGTAGAAAAGTTAAAGATGAAATTGTAATTCCTAATCCTTATAAAAGAAGTGGAGATACTGATAGACAATATGACTCATTTAGAACAAAACCTAGAATGACTAAAGAAGACATCAAAAAGAAGTATGGATCTGAATATCCTGAATTTGATCTTGTTAGTGGGAGTAATCTTGGTGAGGCTATGGAAAAACAAGGAAGAAGAGCAAAAACAAGAAAAGCAGATTATAAATCATATGATGATTTTGAAAATACTAAAAATGATGTGGAAGACAATGAATTTAAAGAATCTTTCGTTAAAAAGGAAAATAGTCCTAAAACAAATATAAATGATTTCTTTGAAAAGAAACCTGAAAAGAAAGTTGTAGTTCCAGTTAAAAAAGAAGAACCAGTACCAGTAAACAGATACAACAAAGAATACAGATTGCCACCATTTTCATTACTATCTAAACCTCTTAGAAAATCAGCGGATAGTGGAGAATGGATTCAACAACAAATAGATATATTAAATAAAACATTTGTTGAATTTAATGTTGGGGCAAGTGTATATACTCATACAAAAGGACCGACAGTTACAAGATATGAAATAATCTTGGATAGCGGAGTTAATGTTAAGAAAGTTACTGGAATATCTGACAATATTAAAATGGCTTTAGCTGCTAAGGAAATTAGAATAGAAGCTCCGATACCTGGTAAAAGCACAATAGGTATTGAAGTTCCAAACAAAATAGCTGAAATAGTTCATTTTATTGATATTGTAAATCAAGAAGAATTTTTGAATGCTAAAAATCCTCTTACTGTAGCACTTGGTCTAGATATAGACGGCCTTGGTGTTTATGCATCAATAACTAAAATGCCTCATGGACTTGTAGCAGGAGCTACAGGTAGTGGTAAATCGGTATGTATTAATACAATACTAATGAGTTTCTTGTTCAAATATTCTCCAGAAGATCTAAAATTATTATTAATAGATCCTAAGATGGTTGAGTTATCAGCATATAACGATATTCCTCATTTAATAACTCCTGTAATTACAGATGCTAAAATAGCAACAGCAGGACTTAGATGGGCAGTAGAAGAAATGGACAATAGATTCAAAATGTTTTCTAATGAATCTGTGAAAGACATAACAACATTTAATCAGAAAGTGTTAAAAGAAGGTAAACTTAAAAAGATGCCTTATATTGTTATTATTGTAGATGAATTAGCTGACCTAATGGTTATTGCATCACGTACTGTTGAGAGTGCTATTATGAGATTAACTCAAAAAGCAAGAGCATGTGGTATTCATTTGATTATCGCTACTCAAAGACCATCCACAGACGTTATTAAAGGAACAATCAAATCAAATATACCAACAAGAATTGCATTTATGGTTTCTAGTTATGTTGATTCTATGACGATTATCGACAGTGTAGGAGCAGATAAACTACTTGGTAGAGGAGATATGTTGTACGCTGAAAGCGGACAACCTCAAAGACGTGTTCAAGGAGCTTACGTATCTGATCTTGAAATTCATAATGTAATTGAGTTTATAAAAAGACAAAGATCAAAAGAGTACTTTTTCACACAGGAAAAACTAGTGAAAAAATCAAAGAGTTCAGCTGGCTCTGATGAGTTATTAAATGAGGTTGCTAAATATGTTGTTATTAAGGGCGAAGCCTCGATTAATAAAATAAGTAAAGAGTTTAAAATCGGATTTAACAGAGCTCAAAAACTTGTAGAACTATTATCAGATTTAGGAATAGTATCTGATAATGTAGGATCTAAAGCTAGAAGTGTACTTGTGAATGAACAAGAATTAGAAGAAGTTCTCAACGAGAATTAGGTGAAATAGATGGAAGAAGATGTACTGGAAGAAGAGATTGTAGAAGAAATTGATTATACAGAAATTACTAATAAATATAGAACCAAATTGATAAATAAAATATCAATAATCTTCACTTGCTCTTTTCTTGTGTTCGGAAGCAGATGGATTGTGAAGTATCAAGCTTTCGATATAGTTAGAGCTTCATATATATTCCAAACACTTTTAATTTGTACATTAGGAATATCTATTGGTACATTTGTATATATTTTATTTAGTAAAAGAGATATAGGAAAAGAAGAAACAAGTAACAGCTACAAAAAGCTGTTAAGTATATTTGAAATTGTATGTATAATACCAATATTTATGGCATTGATTTCACTAAGCAATGCATTTGTTATTTCTCCAGCCACAGTAATTGGACAAAGTATGGAACCTTCATATTATGAGGGGCAAGATATATTTATGTGGCATTTAACATCAAATTATGAGCGTTTTGATGTAGTAGTATTAGAGACTGATCAAGATGAATTCTATTTAAAGAGAATAATTGGACTCCCTGGGGATTACATAATAATCGACCATAATGTAATTAAAATAAATGGTGAGATTATTAATCAAGAATTTTTGGAAAACGATTCAGGGTCAATTGAAGTATATACGTATTGCAGCTTATCAAATGATGAGTATTGCGAGTTTGATGTTCCTCAAAATTCCTATTTTGTAATGGGAGATAATAGAGAACACTCTCTTGATTCAAGAAGTGATTTACTAGGATTTGTACATGAGGATAACTTGTATGGAACTGTTATATTAAAAATCAATAATATATTTAGAAATATCATAAATTAGGAGTGATACTATGAAGCAAATTCAATGGTATCCTGGCCATATGGCTAAGACCAAAAAAGAAGTTAAAGAGAAAATTAAATTAATTGATGTTGTGTTAGAACTCCTAGATGCTAGAATTCCCTATTCATCACAAAATCCAGTTATTAAGGAGTTGACAGGAAACAAGCCAAGAGTTATTCTTTTGAATAAGGCTGATCTATCAGATCCTGTTGAACTTGATAAATGGGTCTCTTTTTTTGAAAATCAAGGGGTCAAGACGCTTAAAATTAATTCTTTAAGTGGAATGGGTGTTGACAAGATAAAAGGTGTTCTAAAAGTCGTGTTAAAAGATAAAATTGCTAAAGAAATATCTCGCGGTAGAAAAGAAAGACCGATTAGAGCAATGATTTTAGGTATACCTAATGTTGGAAAATCAACACTAATTAATAGACTTGCTTCTAAAAAGAAATTGATAGCAGAAGATCGTCCCGGAGTTACCAGACAAACTCAGTATATAAGAGTTGGTCAAGATTTTGAATTGCTAGATACTCCTGGTATTTTATGGCCTAAATTTGATAGTAAAGATGTTGCATTTAAACTTGCAATCACTGGAGCAATTAAAGATAATATTTTACCGATGGATGAGGTTGTAATATTTGGGTTTAAATTTTTGAATAAATTCCATTTAGATCAATTTGAAAAAAGATATTCTATTGAAGTCGACATTGATGACATACTAAAGATTTATAATGATATTGGAATTAAAAGAGGATGTTTATTACCAGGAAACAGAATTAATTATGAACGAGTAAATGAATTATTTCTTCATGACTTCAGACACCAAAAATTTGGCAAGATGACTCTTGATAAAGTTAATGACTATGTATGATTTTGAAAATGATTTATTAAGTAAGGGACATAAGTATATTGCAGGGTGTGATGAGGTTGGTAGAGGACCACTTGCTGGTCCATTAGTTGCTGCAGCTGTAATTCTAGACCCACTTAATAAAATTGAAGGATTGAATGATTCTAAAAAGTTATCTGAAAAGAAACGTATTATTCTTAGTAAAGAAATTATTGAAAAAGCAATTGCTTATCAAATTACTTATATTTATCCCAAAGAAATAGATAAGATTAATGTATATCAAGCATCAAAAAAGGCAATGATTATTTCAATCAATGCATTAAGTGTTACTCCAACATTTGTTTTGTCTGATGCGATGCCACTAAAAGAAATTGATATACCATATTTAAGTATTATTAAAGGAGATTCAAAAAGCGCATCAATTGCTGCTGCTTCAATAATTGCAAAGGTAGAAAGAGATAATTACATGATTGAATTATCAAATAAGTATCCTGAATATGGATTTGATAAACATAAAGGGTATCCAACTAAAATGCATTTAGAGGCCTTAAAAAAATATGGTGTTTTGGATGTTTATCGTAAGAGTTATAAACCTGTAAATGATCTAATTAATGAACAAATGAAAATTGATTTATAAAGAAAAAAAGACCTTTTGATAAGGTCTTTTATATTTCTAAACTGGCATTATATAAACTGGAGTAATAGCCATCTTGTTTAATTAGTTCTTTATGTGTTCCTCTTTCAGTAATTCCTTTTTCTGTGAGTACCAAAATTTCATCAGCATTAGAAATTGTCGATAATCTATGAGCAATAACAAGTGTAGTTCGTCCTTCACTTAGTTCATCTAATGCTTTTTGAATTAGTTTTTCGGTTACATTATCTAAGCTAGAAGTTGCTTCATCTAAAATTAGTATTGGTGGGTTTTTAAGGAAAACACGAGCGATGCTTACTCTTTGTTTTTGGCCTCCAGACAATTTAACACCTCGTTCACCAACAAGTGTATCGTATCCGTGTTCTAAAGAAACAATAAAGTCGTGAATATTTGCTTTTTTAGCAGCGTCAATAACTTCTTCAAATGTAGCTTCAGGTCGACCATAAATAATA
>DAOWHG010000005.1 GCA_030641535.1 Mycoplasmatota bacterium
AAAAAAGTAACTGCTACTGCAGAGATTTTAGGATTAGTACCTTACTTAGATCGTAAACCAAAAGCATTATCTGGTGGGCAAAGACAACGTGTTGCATTAGGAAGAGCAATTGTTAGAGAAGCTAAAGTATTCTTAATGGATGAACCACTATCAAACTTAGATGCAAAATTACGTGTACAAATGCGTGCTGAAATTATTAAACTTCATGAAAGAATTGGAACAACTACAATATATGTAACACATGATCAAATTGAAGCAATGACAATGGCTACAAGAATTGTTGTTATGAAAGACGGGTATATTTATCAAGTTGGTGCTCCAAAAGACATTTATGATAATCCAGATAACTTATTTGTAGCTGGATTTATCGGAACTCCACCAATGAACTTCTTAGCTGGTAAAGTTGATAAAGATTATTTTGTTGGAGAAGGAGTTAAAGTGAAACTTCCTAAGGAACAACTAGATTTATTAGAATCAAATAAAGCTTTAAAAAAAGATATTATCTTAGGAATACGACCAGAAGAAATTTATGATTCAGCAGAAATGAAAGAATTGTTTAAAGATTCATTAGTTCAATTCAAGGTAGATGTAGCGGAATTACTTGGAGCTGAAACTCATATTCACGCTAAAATAGGTGAAAATGAATTGATTGCAAAAGTTAATGCGCGTGCTGATATTCGTATTGGAGATGCTATCGAATTAGCGTTTGATATGAAGAAAGCTCATTTCTTTGATGTTGAAACTGAAAAAAGATATAAATAATATTTAAGACAAACTTCGGTTTGTCTTTTTTTTGTTAAATTAATATAATAATTTCTCAATTGAATTATTAAGAAAAAATATCACTTATCAGTATTATTATAATGGGTGATATGATGTATTACATAAGAAGAAGTGACAAAGGCATACTAGTTAAGGATGAGAATAAGGAGTATGTAGTTGAAACAAGTATTAAGAGGTATATTAACAAGTTGTGTATGAAAAACTTATCAACTTATGATGGTAGAAAAATTGCTGTAAAGAATCTGTTTAAACAGAAAAATAACATTCCTATATTTGTCGATAGGAATATTTTTTTGTATCCAACAAAGTCATTAAGGGAATACGATACAGTATTTATTAATTACTTCTCAATTCTTTCGTTTAATGAAAGTGATATAAATAGAACATTATTCATTTTTAATAACCTTGATGAAATAATTATCGATATAAGCATAAAAAAAGTAATCAAACAGCATAAAATAATTGAAAAAATATCTCAATACCTGGAAAATGTTAATTAGTTTTAAAAAGAAAGTGTTTACATTCATCATATCAATAGATTTTATATATGATTTTTAGTATAATAAATATGAAGAAAAAAATGGAGGTATATTTATGGCAAAAAAAATAGTAAGTGATTTAGTTGTTAAAGGGAAGACTGTATTAATTAGAGTGGACTTCAATGTTCCTATGAAAGATTCTGTAATTACAGATGACAATAGAATTGTTCAAGCTTTACCAACAATTAAATTTGTAATTGAACATGGTGCAAAAGTAGTTCTGTTTTCTCACTTAGGACGTGTTAAAACAGAAGAAGACAAAGCAGGAAAAAGTTTAGCCCCAATAGCTAAGAGACTTCAAGAATATTTAGGGCAAGATGTTAAATTTGTTCCTTATACCAGAGGCGAAGTATTAGAAAACTCAATCAAAGCATTACTTCCTGGTGAAGTTTTAATGTTTGAAAATACTCGTTTTGAAGACATTGATGGAAAAAAAGAATCTAAGAATGATCCAGAACTTGGTAAGTACTGGGCATCACTAGGTGATGTATTTGTTAATGATGCTTTTGGAACTGCTCATCGCTCACATGCGTCTAATGTAGGTATTGCTGCTAATATCGATGAAGTTGCAGCTGGATTCTTATTAGAAAAAGAAATTAAGTTTATTGGTGGAGCAGTAGATAACCCTGAAAGACCATTTGTAGCAATCTTAGGTGGAGCTAAAGTAGGAGATAAAATTGGTGTTATTAAAAACTTACTTAAAAAAGCTGATAAGATTTTAATAGGTGGAGGAATGAGTTATACATTCTTTAAAACATTAGGTTATGAAATTGGAACTTCAATTTGTGAAGATGATAAATTAGAACTTGCTCAAGAATTACTTAATGAAGCAGCTGGAAAAATTGTTTTAGCTGAAGACATTAAAGTTACAAGTGATTTTAGTAATGAAACACCTGTTAGAGTAGTTCCATTTGATCAAATCCCAGCTAATGAAATGGGATTAGATATTGGACCAAAGACTTTAGCTACATTTAATGAAATCTTGAAAGATGCAAAAACAGTTGTTTGGAATGGACCTGTTGGAGTATTTGAATTTAGTAATTTCGCAGGCGGAACAATTGGTGTATGCGAAGCATTAAGCAAATTAGAAAATGCAACAACTATTATTGGTGGTGGAGATAGTGCTGCCGCAGTAATTCAAAATGGATATGCTGATAAAGTTACACATATTTCTACTGGTGGAGGAGCTTCACTAGAATATTTAGAAGGAAAAGTTCTACCAGGTGTTGCTTGCGTAGACGAACTATAATATAGAGAGTTAGGATGAGTTACGAATGAGAAAACCAATTATTGCAGGAAACTGGAAAATGTTTAAAACAAGAGACGAAGCATTACAATTTGTATATAACGTAAATAAAAAAGTGCCATCTAAAGATTTAGTTGATAGTGTAGTTTGTGTTCAATCACCTGTCTTAAGAGATCTAGTTAAGAGACAAGGAGATAATCTAAGAATAGGAGCGCAAAATATGCACTATTTAGATAGTGGAGCATATACTGGTGAAGTTAGTGCACCTCTATTAGACAATATTGGAGTTTCATATGTTGTTTTAGGTCATAGTGAGAGAAGAGCATATTATAATGAAACTGATGAGGCAGTGAATAAAAAAATTCATCAGGCATTTAGATATGGGTTAACTCCAATTTTATGTGTTGGTGAAAGCTTAGAAGTTAGAGAAGCTGGAGAAACAAACGAATATGTTAAATCTCAAGTTGTTAAAGCTTTAAAAGGATTAGGAAAATCACAAATAATAGAGTTAGTTCTTGCTTATGAACCTATTTGGGCTATTGGAACAGGGAAAACAGCAACTTCTGAAATGGCAAATGAAACTATCAAAGCCATAAGAGATGTAGTAGCAAATCTCTATAATTCTGAAACTGCAGAAGCAATGAGAATTCAATATGGCGGATCTGTAAAACCTGCGAATATTAAAGAGCTTTTATCAATGTCAGACATTGATGGAGCACTTGTAGGCGGAGCGTCTTTAGATGCGGATTCTTTCTTAGAATTAGTAAATGCTGCTGTAAAATAATATTACAAAAACACTTCATTGAAGTGTTTTTTTTATATAAAAAAGCCACTCAATGAGTGGCTTTAATTGTATTATCTGTTGTAGAATTCTACGATTAGGTTATCTTTTATTTCAGGTAAAATTTCTTGTCTTTCAGGTAATCTAACGTAAGTGAATTCAAACTTGTTTTCATCAAAACTAACAAATTCTAATCTAGTAACAACTGATTCTAAGCTGTCTAAAACAATATTGAATTTTTTAGCTTTTTCACTAAGTGTGAATGTTTGTCCTGGAACTACTCTGTATGATGGAATGTCAACTCTTCTTCCTTCAACATAAACATGTCCATGATTAACTAGTTGTCTTGCTTGACGACGAGTTTTAGCAATTCCTGATCTGTAAACTAGGTTATCTAATCTAGATTCAAGTAAAACTAAGAAGTTTTCACCTTGTTTACCAAGCATTTTTTTCGCTTCGTTAAATGTTTTCTTAAATTGCTTTTCGTTAACACCGTAAGTGTATCTAACTTTTTGTTTTTCTTGAAGTTGTACACCATATTCACTTAACTTTGATCTTCTTTGTCCGTGTTGCCCTGGAGCGTAAGGACGTCTTGATAATTCTTTTCCAGTTTCAGTGATTGAGTATTTTAAACGTCTTGCAATTTTCCAACTTGGTCCTGTATAACGTGCCATATTGTATTCCTCCTTTTTTTATTTTTGCGTAAAGAGTAATAACTTTTTCATTAGTCAGAATGTTTTAATGGTTTCACCTCGTCAGCAGAGACTACTTGCAAACCTTCTCGGAACATTCAGCAGTCAATAAAATTCATTATTTAGCTGCCTTTATTACACATGCGCAACATATATTATATATAATGCTATATAAAATGTCAATTAAATTATTTATTACTTTTTCTAAAAGTAGTTGTCGACTCCTATATTTGAAATTGAGAAGTAACTGCACTTAGAAAAAGTAACAACTTGTTGAAAATACTTTGTTTCCAGATAATTGTAAATGATTATTTATGAGTTACCTAATCCTACATAAAACATAAGAATCATTTCAGAAACACTTTCTCTTTTTACAGGTTGGTTATTTGCTGTTTTAATTGTGTTTTTTAACAACTTTAAAATGAATGCCATATTCTTTCTCCTTTATAATGATATTTACGCTTTATTAAGGCGAAAAACTGTATGAAAATTTAGTTGTTTTTCGTCCACGCAAACACCATTATATATAAGGTATTATAGAATGTCAACCAATTTGTTAATAAGTTTTTCAAGGTGCGATTTATCAGTGTTATCGAAGCGTGAAAAAGTAGTGCTATCGATATCTAGTACTCCGATTAATTTATCGTTTTTTACTATAGGAATAACTATCTCACTATTGCTTTCTGAATCACATGAAATATGTGATGGAAATTTATTAACATCATCTACGACAATTGATTTCCTTTCATTTGCTGACTTACCACAAACTCCTTCTCCAAGTTTTATCCTCGTACAAGCAGGCAATCCTTGGAATGGTCCTAAACGAAGTAAGTTGCCTTCTAACAAGTAAAATCCAACCCAGTTAACATCAGTTAAAAAGTAATTTAAGTAAGCACTCAAATTAGCTAGATTAGTTACTAAAGAATCTTCCTTAACTAGATAGAAATCAACATTGTTAAGTAATATCTCATAGTTCTTTGTTTTATCTTTACTTTTCTCAATATTTATAAACATTTTTATCACCTATTAAGATTTTAATTAATTTCGTATAAAAATGCAAATAATTATGATAAAATGTTTATGATTTAGAGGAGTTGATTTTATGTATGAAAGAATATTAGTAAGATATGGAGACTTAACATTAAAAGGTAAGAACAAGAAAGTCTTTATTGATAGAGTAAATAATTTAATAAGAGAAAAAGTGAATAATTCAATAGTAAAATACGAGAAAAATCATGATCGTCTTTACATTTTACTTAATGGAGAGAATCACGATGAAATCATAAAAGGACTAGGTAAAGTATCTGGTCTTTCAAGTTATAGTTTAGTTTCAAAATCTGGAAGAGATATTGAAACGGTACTAGAAAATGCTTTGAAAGTTATTCAGGGAGAAATAAAACATAAAGAAATCAAATTTAAAGTTGAGACAAAAAGAAGTGATAAACAATATCCTTTGAAAAGTCCTGAAATTACTCAATTAGTCGCAGCTCATGTTTTGAAAAACACTAGCAAGTTAATTGTGGATGTTCATAATCCTGAGCTAGTACTTAATGTTGAAATTAGAAATGATGCTGCATTTATATATTGTAAAAAAATTAAAGGCATGGGAGGTTTTCCTGTAGGAGTTGCAGGGAAGGGATTACTTATGTTAAGTGGAGGAATAGATTCTCCTGTTGCTGGATTTTTATCGATGAAACAAGGGATTGAAATTGAAGGGATACATTTTGAATCTACACCTTTAACTTCAATTGAATCAGCTCAAAAAGTTATTGATTTAACCGAAAAATTAGCTGTATATGCACCTAATTCGAAAATTAAATTACATATGGTTCCTTTTATGGAATTACACACTGCCTTATTAAACTATATTCCAGAAGCATATAATATTACTATAATGAGAAGAATGATGTACCGTATTGCGGAAAAAATTGCTTTAAGAAATAATTGTATTGTTTTAGTAAATGGAGAAAGTGTTGGGCAAGTAGCTTCTCAGACTTTAACGAGTATGAGTGTTATAAATGACGTAGTTAGAATGCCTGTAATTAGACCGCTTGCTACATATGATAAATTAGACATAATTAAGATTTCAAAAGAAATAGAATGCTTTAAGACATCAATTAAACCTTTCGAAGATTGTTGTACTGTTTATGTTCCTAAAAGACCAACAACTGCACCAAATCTTGAAAGATGTGAGTTTTACGAAAGCAAGTATGATTTTGATAAACTTGTGGATAAAACAGTTGCTGATGTTAAAACAATAAAATTATCAGCTAAAGAGCACTTGGATATAACAATGCTTGGATTAGTTGTAAGTGAGGTAATATAGATGAATATTATTAAATTAGAAGAAAATATTTTTGTTTATCAGTTTGGTCCTGAAGAAGGGAAATTTTTAGGAGTTAATATTTTTATGATTCAAAGTGATAATGAATGCACTTTGATTGATACTGGATTTAGAAGACATTTTCTACAAGTAAAAAAAGATTTAGATGAAAAAGGGATTAAGATTTCAAAAGTTATTCTTACTCATTTTCATCCAGATCATATTGGCGGATTACCAAGAGTAAAAGATGCTGATATTATTGGAAGTGTTTTTGCTAAAAGTACTTTGATGAAGTATGTTGAGGACTATCAAAACTATCTTCCAACATTCCTTGTTGGAGATAAGACTGAAATTGAATTTGGTAAACACACTTTTGTTTTAGAATTGAATGGTGGGCATTCAAAAGATGGACTTTTGATAACCTTAAACGACAAGTATATCTTTGTTGGAGATGATGTTATCTCGGATAATTCAGGAAATGCAAGTATCCCTTATTGCTCTGATAAAGACGTTAATGCACATATTAATTCTATAAACAATATAATTTCGAGACTGGGTAATAAACAAATCCTTCCAAGTCATGGGAAAGTATTAGACAATGATGAAGATATTATGAGTGATTTGATAAAACGCTCGACTTATCTACATTATATTAAAGAAAATAGGAATGCTTCATATGAAGATTTCAATAATGAAACAAATATTAGTTTTCTAGGACGTGATTGGCACGTTCTAAATCAAATAGAAGAGGTGAAATAATGGAAAACTGGGATTTACGTAAACTTTATGAATCATACGAATCAAAAGAATTTCAAAATGATATTAAAAAGTTAGATGTATTATTAGAAAGAGCAAATGAATTTAAGAATTTATTCAAAAGTGCAGATAAAGCTGAAATTATTTTAACAGACTATTTATTACTAGATGTTGAGTTAAATGAATTAGTAGGAAGATTGTATAGTTTTGTATCTTTAAGTAGTGCAACAAACACTACAGATCCTGAAAGTGCTAGATATACTGTTGTATTACAAAGAAAACTTAGTGAGTTCACTGAATCTTCTACATTATTTTCTAAGTATGCAAGCAATATTGAAGATATTGATAAAGTAATTAATTCAAGTGATTTCTTGAAAAAACACGAATTTATTATCAAAGAAATAATTATGTTAGATAAATATAATCTTGATGAAAAAACTGAAGGTCTACTATCAAAATTGAATCAATCTGGATCAGGTCTTTGGTCGAGACTTCAAAGTGTGTTAACTTCTACACTAGAAGTTGAATATAACGGTAGTATATTGACTTTACCTGAGATTATTGGGAAAGCAGAGGATTCTGACCCTTTAGTTCGTAAAAGCGCGTATGAAGCAGAATTAAAAGCATATGATAAAATTGATAAATCAATTGCATTTGCTATGAATGGAATCAAAGGGGAAGTTAATACTTTGATGGAATACAGAGGATATAAATCAGCATTAGGTAAAACATTAGTAGATTCACGAATGAGTGAAGAAACATTAAATGCTATGATAGACTCAATGAAAGAATATTTACCTGTGTTTCATAAGTACCTTCGTAGAAAAGGTGAATTATTAGGTCATAAAAA
>DAOWHG010000067.1 GCA_030641535.1 Mycoplasmatota bacterium
AGGTCATCACCTTTCTTAAAGTGATTTAAAATGAAAATTATTATTAAACCTATTATACTCCCTATTATAACTGACAATCCAATTTCCAACATAGGACCAAGAAATAGATTCCCGGCACTAATAACCTCTCCAGAATGTCCAGCCAAGTATATTGCAATTGGTAATATAAAAGCAAAAACTATAATACCAAATGCATCATCTAAAGCTACCATTGGACAGAGAAGACTGGTAAGTCTACCTTTTACATGATAACTTTTTATACAAACCAATATTGGAGCAGGTGTTGTAACTATCGCAATAGCTCCAAAAATTAAAGCGTAAGTCCATTTGTATTCATCAACAAATAAGTATACTGCACCCGCTACTAAAATAAAAGTTACAAAAACCTGAGCAAATGTTACAAACAAAACTTCTTTTCCTGTCGTCCTTAACCTCTTAAAGTTAAGTTCCATACCAATATTAAAACCAATAAATCCTAAAGCTAGTATTTTAAAAGCCTTAAAACTATATAAGACATCGTGGCTCAATACTCCAAGAGCATTTGGACCAATAATTATCCCCATTATTATATAACCAGTAACTTTAGGTAATTTAGCTAATTCAGCTAATTTACCACCAATAATACCCAGTGTTAACAATAATGCGATATTAAATAAAACGTTTGATGTTAACTGATCCATAAATAATCCGAAATCTAAACTTTCTATCGCTAAAATGCTATTCATAGACTTTCTCCTTGTAAGATATTAGTTTTATCACACAACTATAATAACACAAATTAGCTTAAAATATAAAGCATAAATTCCTAAAAAACAATAAAAAACACCTTTCGAAGGTGTTTTATCAATACATTTATCCAGTTTCAAACTCAAATAGAATTTGATAATCCTCTGTTGAATTATCGTAAACTGAGAAAATCATATATTCATTTTCACTGATTATTCCAATATAAGCATCTCTGTTAAACCCAAATTCATTAACATAATTCCCTATATAGATTACCATATTAGAATCTAATAAACTCTCTAAATCATCTATCTTTTCAAGGCACATCTCTTTTACAAGAGTGGACATGTTGCTGGCAGCTTTTAAAGCATAGTAGATAGTATTAATATCTGGATAATCACTATCTAAAATAATCGTTATATCATTTGTAATGACTTCTGTAGAATCAATTGTTAAAACACTACTTTCCGATAAATCATTAAAATTATTAACTTCCAAATCTAATGTATCGTAATTTGGAAAAGGGTAATTAATAAAAAGAATATCATCTTCAACTGCATATGGAATAAACAATAAGACCTCTTGCCCGTTTATATCTTCCCCATAAACAAATACATTATTAATACTATAATATGAAATCTCTTCATCATAAAGTTCATATATATTGTGAGTAACAAAATCACTTATCTCACTTTGATAATATACTGTTTCTATATCATATTCTGCAATCAAACCTTCAACATAATCCGGATCATCGTGACCTCTCCAAGTCCCAAAATCGGGTCCAGTTATAGGACAACCTGTCAAAAAAACAATTAGAAAGCTTAGAATTGTCAGTGATAGATATTTCATAAAATCCCCCCTTTTACTATAATAAAAGTATATCATAAAGGTATATAAAAAGGCAATTCTGCTTGAATTGCCTTTTAAATATTATTCTACTCTTAATGCTTCAACTGGATTTTTCTTAGCTGCCATTCTTGAAGGAATATATCCACCAATGAATGTTAAAACAGTTGAGATTAATATTAGAGCTAACAAGTGAAGAACATTTACTTGAGCAACTCCGGTAAGTTCTGGTTCAAATCTAGTAACCAGCATATTTATTGGGAATGTAAGTAAATAAGTAATTGTTACTCCAAGTATTCCTGCAAATGCTCCTATGATAATACTTTCAGCATTAAATACTCTACTAACATCTTTCTTACGACCACCGAGTGATCTAATAATTCCAATTTCTTTTGTTCTCTCTAATACACTAATATAAATGATTATTCCAATCATTACACTGGAAACCACTAATGATATTGAAGCAAACGAGGATAGAACTATTGAAATCATTCCAATGATTGTCCCCATAGTATCTCCAATAGTTTCTGCTAAATCTAGTTCGTGAATTTGATCATCTTCAGATAATCCTTCATTATATTCACTAATGTATTCTTTAATACTTGTTTTGTTCTCAACGCTATCTGAATAAATATTAACCATTCTTGGAACAGTATTATTACATCCTAGATATGATAATGTATTAAATTTTTCATCATTTGATAATATTTCTCCTGTGAATACAGATATGTTTGTATCCTTTTGAGCAACACATATATCAGAATCAATATTAAGGTTTATTAACTCTTCTTCTAAACTATATAAATAGTATATTCCGTTATCTCCACCAATACTAATTGTGTCATCAAGCATTTGTACTATTCCAGTTATTGTAAGTTCAACACCCCCAGCAAGCACAGTATCTAAATGTGCAAGTTGCGGAATAAACAAATTATTTGTTTCTGTAAAATAGTCGTTATTCTTAGCTACATAAATATTTGTTCCTATAATGTCATCATAAGTTATCACAACATCAGGATCAAATCCTAGAGTCTCAATAACATCTATACTAACTTTTTTTCCAGCACCTACTAGTAAAGTAACTTCATAAGGGTTTTGAGGGAAATCTCCACTAATTATTTCATAGTAATCGGCAAGTTCATCTTCAGGTGTAATATAACTAGTAAAATTAATTTCATGGTTAAAGATAGTTTTACTAATATTATCAGTTTCAATTAACAAAGTTGGTTGATACCCGTAATTATATTGAATGGTTGTATATGTTGAGCTGTCCATTAAATCTAAATATTCTACAAACTCAGTAGTAATATCATTTATATGTATATCATCATCCTCATCATATACTACAATTTCATCCTCTCCAGCAGTTACTTCATTATCACCTTCAATATGAATAGGAGGCCCCATCATAAATGATTCACCTTCAGTAATCATAATTGGAAGTCCAACTAATTGATCACTTTCAAGTTCATCTAAAATTCCAGAAAATCCATTACTTATAGATAATACAAGCCCAACACCAATAATACCAATACTAGATGCAAGAGCAGTAATTGTCGTTCTAAATTTCTTTGTTTTTAAATTGTTAAAAGATAACTTTAAAGCAGTCCAAAAACTCATAGCAGTTTTATTAGCTACATAACCACTCACATCTTCTGGACCCTTAAAAGAATTACTATCTTCAATGATTTCTCCATCAAGAAGTTTTATAGTTCTTGATGCATATTCTTCAGCATATTTTGCTTCATGAGTAACCATTATAACTAACTTATCCTTAGAAATATCTTTAATTAAATCCAATATCTCTCTAGCTGTTTTACTATCTAATGCTCCTGTTGGCTCATCTGCTAACATAATATCAGGGTTATTTACTAAAGCTCTAGCAATTGCTACTCTTTGCATTTCTCCACCTGATAATAGAGTTGGCTTCTTATACATATGAGTTTCAAGCCCTACTCTTTGTAATACATCGATAGCTCTTTCTCTTCTTTCAGCTTTATTTACACCTGATAATGTTAAACCTAATTCAACATTATCTAATACAGATAAGTGACTAATTAAATTATAACTTTGAAAAACAAACCCTATACTATTATTACGGTATGCATCCCAATCTCTTTCTGAAAATGATTTAGTTGAAGTACCATTAATAACTAAATCTCCTTCAGTGTATCTATCAAGACCACCAATAATGTTTAGTGCAGTTGTCTTTCCACATCCACTATGTCCTAATATAGCTACAAACTCACCTTTTCTAAATTTTAAGGATACATCGTTTAGAGCTCTAAAAGCACCAGTTCCTACTTTATAATCTTTGCTAATATTTATTAATTCTAACATTGCATTCACCTCGCATATCATTATTATACCAAATAATTATTTAATTTACAATAAATTATTTTAATTATTTTTTATAATAACTTAATAATTATTTTTTGTTATTTTGTGTACCCAAACTCTATTCAGTGTCGCTATAATAATCAATTATACAAACTCCAGGATCGAAAGTATCTATTAAATAATTATTGACACTCTCATCGTTTAAATAGGCTTGTTCTTGTATTGTATTAAGTTCCTCATCACCTTGCAGTACATCGTTAATAAAGTACTGATATATCCCATCATCCTTATAAACATGAGTATACACATCGTCATCCACAGTACATACTGCAATTAATGATCCTTTAGGAATTTCCATTTCATCTGGAGGAGCTAGAATATCTTCTCTCCAACTTCGACAACCTGAAAGGAAAACCAATAATAGGATTCCAATTAATAATAGAGGCTTACTCTTCATATTTTTTCTCCCTTCATTCATTATCCTATTTATTATTATATATTTTTCTATCACACAAAACAAATAATATGAAAAATATTAAACTACAATATAAATTTTCCTAATTTTCTAAAAATTTATATTTATGACTTCACTTTACTACAATATTTTGGTACAATTTAAACTGTTCAGGAGTGATAATATGTTAGTGTTAATTGGAGCAAGTGCAAGTGGTAAAACAGAAATTGCAAAGATACTTATAAAAAAACACAATTATGAAAAATTAGTTACTTATACTACTAGAGATATAAGAGATACAGAGATTGATGGCGTAGATTATCATTTCATTTCTGAAAAGAATTTTTTAAAGAAAAAAGCTTTAAAAGAATTCTTAGAAACTGCAGTCTACAATAACACCCATTACGGGTCGCCTATTAAAGGAGCAGATATCAATAAAGTTATTATTGTTGATCCAAAAGGTGCAAATAGTATTTTTAAAAAGAATATTACAGACACTGTATTCATTCTTTTAGAAACCGATATATTAATTAGAAGAGTAAGAATGTTAAATCGCGGAGACAAGCTGATAGATGTTGAAAATAGATTCAAAGAAGATAAAAAACATTTTAGAAGATCAAGATTTAAACATTTAGATTACATTGTAGAAACTAGTAAACATTCTTTAGAGGAACTTGCAGAAAAAATAAATACTTTATACTACTCTCACTTAGAAAAAAAATAAATATTTAAATTCTAAAGGGCTAAGAATTAGATTAAAAATTCTTAGCCCTTTTTTATTTATAGTTTGAGCGCAAATTATATTTTATTCTGCTTTAAAGATATGTTATTATTAAATAGAGATTTAATTCACATAATCATATAATATTAAACCAAATACATCTATTTTATTCACACGGAGGTTTTTATGAACAGGAAAGCTTTAGAGAAGATTAAGAACGATACTATCAAATTAGACCCAGATCTATTTGAAAAGAAAGTAAAAACTCATGAAAAAGAGATTAGAGTAGTATTGCAAAACTGTGATATTATCGATCCCGAAAATATCAATCATTATATTGTAAATAATGGTTATTTTGGCATACATAATGCTGTAACTTCTATGAGTCAAGAGGATGTTATTAAAGAAGTTATTGATTCAGGACTTCGAGGTCGTGGTGGTGGTGGATTTCCTACAGGTAAAAAATGGAATTTTGCTTATAAAAATGAAAATGAAACAAAATATATAATCTGTAATGCTGATGAGGGTGATCCTGGAGCATTTATGGATCGTTCTATATTGGAAAAAGATCCTCATAGTGTGCTAGAAGGTATGATGATCGCAGGATATGCAATTGGTGCACAAACTGGATTCATATATGTTAGAGCTGAATATCCTTTAGCTGCTCAAAGGTTGCAAATTGCGATTGATGCTGCTAGAGAAATAAATATTTTAGGAGAAAATATTTTTGATAGCGGATTTAATTTTGACATTGAAATACGTTTAGGTGCAGGAGCATTTGTTTGTGGTGAAGAAACTGCATTAATTGCTTCAATAGAAGGTTATAGAGGTATGGCAAGAAATAAACCTCCTTACCCTGCAAGTAATGGATTATATGGAAAACCGACAATTATTAATAATGTAGAAACATTAGCTAATATTGCTCAGATAATACTTAAAGGTAGTAAATGGTTTAGATCATTTGGTACTGAAGCTTCTCCAGGTACTAAGGTATTTGCCTTAGCTGGTAAAATAAAAAATGCCGGACTTATAGAAGTTCCAATGGGAATTACTCTAGGAGAAATTATAAATGACATCGGGCATGGAGTTAGTAATAAAAGAAAATTCAAAGCAGTTTTAACTGGTGGACCAAGTGGTGGTTGTTTAACTGAGGCTCATCTTAATGAAAAAGTTGATTTCGATAACTTAGTTGCTTTAGGATCTATGATGGGATCAGGTGGAATGATTGTACTAGATGATCATGACTGTATGGTCGATATCGCTAAATTCTTCCTTGATTTTTCAGTAGATGAGAGTTGCGGAAAATGTACACCTTGTCGTGAGGGTACTATTCAACTGTATAAAATATTAGAGAAAATCACCAACGGAACTGGAACCAAAGAAGATTTAGACAAGTTATACACATTGTCCAAAGCAATAAAAAGAACATCATTATGCGGGCTTGGGCTTACTGCTCCAAATCCTGTTTTGTCAACTTTGGAATATTTTTATGATGAGTATCTAGCTCATGTTGTTGATAAAAAGTGTCCTTCAAGTACATGTAAAGAATTAATTAATGAATACATCATTACTGATGATTGTATTGGATGTACTATTTGTGCTAAAAGATGTCCTGTCGATTGTATATCTGGAGAAAGAAAAGAACTTCATATAATTGATCAAGAAGCATGTATTAAATGTGGAGAATGTTTTGCGTCATGTAACTTTGATGCAATTATTACATTGTAGAGGTGACTAAGATGAAGATGATAAATTTAAAAATTAATGGAAAAGATATCAAAGTTCCTGATGGAAAAAATATAATAGAATATACAAAAGATTTAAATATTGATATACCCACTTTTTGTTACGATGAAAGACTAAAAAGCGAAGGCGCTTGTCGTATGTGTGTTGTCGAAGTTAAAGGAATGAATCGTCTTGTTGCTTCTTGTGCTACACCTGCAACTGATGGAAAGGAAATATATACACATTCAGAAGAAGTAATTAAGGCTAGAAAAGAAGTTTTAGAACTTACTTGGGCTAGTCATCCAAATGATTGTGTAGTATGTGATGCAAACGGATCATGTAAACTCCAAGATTATTCATATGAATATAAAATAGATTCGATTCCTGTATATGATGGACATAAAAGAGATTTTGAAATAAATTCTTCAAATAAGTTTTTTGAGATTGATCCTGAAAAATGTATTTTATGTGGACTATGCGTTAATGTCTGCGAACAACTTCAAGGGCTTGATGCATTAGGATTTAGTGAAAGAGGATATAAAACTTATGTGTCATTCGCATACAATGCAGGAATGGAAACATCAAATTGTGTAAGTTGTGGTAACTGTGTTAGTGTTTGTCCAACTGGTGCAATGATGGAAAAAACTGAAGATATCTTTAGAAGTTGGGAAACAACAAGAACAAGAACAACATGTCCATACTGCGGAGTAGGATGTCAGTTTGATTTAGTAGTTAAGAATAATAAAGTTGTCCAAATAGACCCAGCTCCTGGCACTCCAAATGAAGGGTTGTTATGTGTTAAGGGAAAATTTGCATTTAAATTTATAAATCATGAAGGCAGACTAAAAACTCCACTTATTAAAGAAAACGGGGAATTTAGAGAAGCTTCATGGGAAGAAGCATATAGTTTAATTACTGAGAAAATTACTGGAATCAAAAAAGAATTTGGTCCTGGTGCTTTTGCAGGACTAGCTAGTGCTAAGGTAACGAATGAAGAAAATTATATGTTCCAAAAACTTTTCAGAGCTGTTATTGGGACTAATAATGTTGATCACTGCGCAAGACTATGTCATGCATCTACTGTTGCGGGACTTGCAATAACTTTAGGTAGTGGAGCTATGACCAATAGTATCGCAGAAGTAAAAGGCAATGATGTTATATTTATTATTGGATCTAACACTACTGAAACTCATCCGGTTATTGGAGCGTTCATGAAACAAGCTAAAGCACAAGGGGCAAAAATCATTGTTGCTGATCCCCGAAAAATTGATTTAGCTTTTGGAGCTAATGTTTATCTTGGAATTAAGCCAGGAACAAATGTTGCTTTATTAAATGCAATGATGAATGTAATTTATCATGAAGGTTTATATGATAAATCTTATATAGATTCCCGCACAGAAAATTTCGATAAATTCTTAGAATCAATCAAAGAATTCACTCCTGAAATGGGAGCTGAAATTTGTGGTTGTAAAGCTGAAGATATTAGAAAAGCAGCTAGAATTTATGCTTCTGGTAATAAAGCTGCTATATATTACGCTATGGGAATTACTCAACATTCTCAAGGAACAAATCATGTTAAGAGTATCGCAAATATTGCTTTACTATGTGGTAATGTTGGAAAAGAGAATGCAGGAATAAATCCTCTTCGCGGGCAAAATAACGTTCAAGGAGCCTGTGATATGGGAGGTCTTCCTGATGTTTATCCTGGATATCAAAAAGTATTCAATAAAGAAGTACAAGCTAAATTTGAAAAAGCATGGGATGTTAAATTAGATGATAAAGTTGGACTAAGTCTTCCTCACATCCTTAATGGTGCTTATGAAGATAAAATAAAATTCATGTATATTATGGGAGAAAATCCTGTAGTTAGTGATCCAGATACTACTCACGTTAAAAAGTCACTTGAAAATCTTGATTTCTTAGTTGTACAAGATTTGTTTGTGACAGAAACAGCGCAGTACGCTGATGTAATACTTCCAGCATCTTCTTATGCTGAAAAAGATGGAACATTCACAAATACAGAAAGACGTGTTCAAAAAATTAGAAAAGCAATTGAGCCTATTGGTGAAAGTAAACCTGATATAGTAATTATCCAAGAAATTATGAATTTACTTGGATACAACCAAGGTATTTTAACATCAAGTCAAGTAATGGATGAACTAGCATTACTAACTCCAATATATAAAGGAATTAGTTACTCTAGAATTGACGAAGTAGGATTGCAATGGCCTGTAAAGGATAAAAAGCATCCTGGTACTAAATTCTTGCACGAAGGTAGATTTTCTAGAGGAAAAGGATTATTTAGTCCAGTAGATTATATCGCTGCTCAGGAACTACCTGACGAAGAATATCCATTGATATTAACAACCGGACGTGTACTTTATCATTACCATACAATAACAATGACTGGTAAAAATAAAGAAATTAATGAAATTGTTCCAGCTAATTATATTGAAATTCATCCAAAGACAGCAGCATTATACAATGTAAAACATATGGATAAAATTTCAGTTAGTTCTAGAAGAGGAAAAACAATTGCAGATGTTCATATTACTGAGAACATTGGTGAAATGATTGTCTTTATGCCTTTCCATTTTGCTGATGGAGCTAATATGTTAACAAATAGTGCACTTGATGAAACTTGTCATATTCCAGAATTAAAAGTATGTGCTGTAAAAATTGATAATAAAATTTAATATAGTAAAAAGCTTGATTTTTCGAACAAATTAGAACATAATGAAAATAAATTTAAATATTTAAATCTAGGAGGTAATATTTTGGAAGAATATGTAAACAGAACTCAATTACAAGAGTTTGAAAATAATGTTATAAACCTTTATAGAGATAAACAAAGTCCTTTGATGCAAATATTACAAGAATCTCAAAAATTATACGGGTGTGTTCCCTTTGAAGTTCAGAATTTAATTAGTAATGAACTTAATATATCTACAGCAAAAATTAATGGTGTAGTGTCATTTTATTCAATGTTTTCACTTGTTCCAAGTGGTAAACATATTATTGGAGTATGTACTGGTACAGCGTGCCATGTAAAAGGTGCTCAAAGATTAGTTAGTAGAGTCGAGGATGCATTAGATACTCATTATGGTGAAACTACTGAGGATGGACAATTTACTCTCGCTCATACAAGATGTGTTGGAGATTGTTCAAAAGGTGCAGTAGTTATGATTGATGATAAAATGCACTCAAAGGTTACTAGTGATAATATTTTAGATATCTTAGAGCCATACAGGAAACAGTAACAACAATTATTTTGCAATATAATTAAAACAACACTCAAGGTTGAGTGTTGTTTTTTTAGTTACTTACTTTGATAACTTGTATGTAATAAATCATGGGATTTATGACTTAAAGGTTTTTCAAGAAATTCTTCATATAAAGCTGATATTCTTGGATTTTCGTGTGATTTACGATAAACCATTTCCCCATCTACTTCATAAATATCTTTTATTCTTTCAAGACGAACCTCATTAGTAGTTCCATAAGGTTGTCCTCCACCACCAATGCATCCACCTGGGCATGCCATAATTTCTATAAATGTATATGGAGATGTTCCATCCTTAATTTGTTCTACAATTTTCTTTGCGTTTGCTAGTGTATGAGCAACTGCAACTTTTACTTTTGTCCCACCTAATTCAACTTCTGCTTCTTTAATTCCTTGAAGTCCTCTAGCTGAGTAGAAGTTCAAATCCTCTAGTGGTTTTTCATTTACAATTTCAGAAACAGTTCTAAGCGCTGCTTCCATTACTCCACCTGTTGCTCCAAATAATGCAGCAGCTCCAGTTGTTATACCAAATGGATTATCGAAAGGCACTTCTTCTGAATCAGCAAATAGAATTCCCATTTGTCTTAACATCTTACCGAGTTCCCTTGTTGTTAGAACAATATCAACATCAGGATTAACTCCATCAATTTTCATTTCATCTCTTTGTGCTTCATATTTTTTCGCAGTACAAGGCATTACTGAAACTACATATATATCTTTTGGATCAATTCCTTCTTTTTCTGCGTAATAAGTTTTTGCTAAAGTCCCAAACATCTGTTGAGGGGATTTACATGTAGAAATATGGTCTAGTATTTCAGGATAACGTTGTTCAGCGTATGTTACCCACCCAGGACAACAAGAAGTTATCATTGGTAAAACTCCACCATTAGTTATTCTCTCTATTAATTCACTACCTTCTTCCATAATAGTTAAGTCAGCAGTAAAGTTTGTATCATATACATGATCAAATCCTAAACGTTTCATCGCAGAAACAAGTTTACCAGTACTTACGTGTCCTGATTTGTATCCTGTTTCTTCTCCAATTGAAACTCTAACAGCTGGAGCTATTTGCACAACAACACGTTTTGATTCATCGTATAATTTTTCCCAAACAATGTCTGTATTATCTTTTTCTGTGATTGCTCCTACAGGGCAAACTGCAGCGCATTGTCCACAGAAAGTACAATTTTCATCAGATAAATATTTTCCGAAAGCTGGCATAATTTCAATTTCATGTCCTCTACCTACTGTTTCAAGTACATTCATTGATTGAACAGTTTTACAAACTTCAACGCATCGTCCACATTTTATACATCTATTTAAGTTTCTTACAATCGAAGGGTTAAAATCATCGATTGGTTTCTTCTTAAGAATTAATGGAATACGATTTTCATCGATTCTAAGTTTATTTGCTAAATTTTGTAATTCGCAACTCAAACTTCTTGGACATGACGGACAATTTGTATCATGGTTAGATAAAATTAATTCAATAATTGTTTTTCTTGCATTTAATACACGAGGAGAATTAGTTTTAATAACCATTCCTTCCCATACATTTGTTGAACAAGATGTTTTTAATTTATTTTGTCCATTAATTTCAACAACACATATACGGCATTCTGAATCAATATGTAAATCAGGATAATGACAAAGTGTTGGTATTTTTATTTTACTTAGCTGAGCAGCTTGTAAAATAGTAATATTTTCAGGTACTGAAACATCAC
>DAOWHG010000050.1 GCA_030641535.1 Mycoplasmatota bacterium
ATGATGTAGTTTGGCGAAAAGATGGAACAAGTTTTAGCGTTGAGTATTCAACAAAGCCTCAAATGAAAGACGGAAAAATCGTTGGTGCTGTTGCAATCTTTAAAGATATCACTCAAAGCAAAATTGCTAGTAATATGCTTGAGTATGAGAAAAATAAAGCACAAAGATATTTAGATGTGGTTGGAGTTATGATTATAGCATTAGATACCTCAGGAAATATTTCGCTAATTAACGAAAAAGGTTGTGAAATACTTGGTCTTGAAGAAGATAAACTTATAGGCATGAACTGGTTTGATAATTTCATTCCAGGAGCCATATCAGAGCAAATAAAGGAAGTATTTAGAAATGTTTTTACTAAACAAGTGGAATTTGCTAGTCAATACGAAAACACAATTATTAATGCCAAAGGAGAAGAGCGATTTATTTATTGGAATAATACAATTTTACATGATAAAGATGATAATATAATTGGAATAATAAGTTCTGGGCAAGACATTACCGAAAGTAAGAAAGCAAGTAATAAGTTAATTGAATCAGAAGAAAGATTGTCTCTTGCTCATAAGATTGCTAAAATTGGATCATGGGAATATGAGGTTGAAAGTCGCATGATGTGGGGATCAAAAGAAGCATTTGAAATATATGAGCTAGAAAGAACATCTGAGTTTTTGAAAGTGTCATTTGTTCAAGAGATGATGAGTCCAAAAGATGTTGAAAAACTACATCTTGCAATGGTTAATTTAGTTGATAATAATACGCCTTATAATGTTGAATATAAACTTAATTGTAAGAGTGGGAAAACAAAATATATTAACTCAAAGGCTACTTTGATTCTTGATAATAACGGGAAACCTGAAAAAGCTATTGGAGTTATTCATGATATTACAGACTTGAAATTGAAGGAAATTGAACTTGAATATGCTGCAAATAATGATTTTTTAACTGGGTTACATAACAGAAGATTTTACGAAGATAATCTCCCAGATTATGATATAGAAGAAAACTATCCATTAACAATTGTAATGGCAGATATTAATGGTCTTAAATTGATTAATGACGCTTTTGGACATTTAGCTGGAGATGAATTACTCATAGACGCCGCAAAAGTAATTATGGATTCTTGTAGAAAAGAAGATTTAATCGCAAGAATTGGTGGAGATGAGTTTGTTATTGCTATGCCAAATACTTGTGAAGAGGATGCAGAAAAAATCATTGGAAAAATCAACAAATCTGCAGAATTAATAAATATTCAATCAATACCTTTGTCAATATCATTTGGATATAAAACTAAGAATAATATAAGTGAGGATATTCAAGATGTTTATCGAAGTGCAGAAGATCTAATGTACCGTGAAAAATTGTTAGAAATTCCTTCAATGAGAAGTGGAGCTATTGAAACAATTCTGAGCACTTTATATGAAAAGGATAAAAATTCTGAAGTTCATTCAAGAAGTGTATCACTCTTAAGCGAGAGAATAGCGAAAGCAAACGGAATGAACAGACAAGACATTGCGGAAGTTAAGACTGCTGGATTACTTCATGATATTGGTAAGATTGTTATATCTTTAGATATTATTAATAAGAAAGGTAAACTTACTCCAGCAGAATATGAAACAATGAAGAACCATCCTGAAATTGGATTTAGAATTCTCAATTCAACACAGGATATGAGAGGAATATCTAATATAGTTCTAAGTCACCATGAGAGATGGGACGGAAAAGGTTATCCTCGTGGAATTACGTCAAAAGAAATACCACTTAAATCTAGAATTATATCTATAGCTGATGCTTTTGATGCGATGACTAGCGAAAGAACTTATCGTGAGATTTTTTCAAATAATGAAGCATTGAAAGAAATAGTTGTAAATGCAGGTACTCAATTTGATCCTGAACTTGCAAAAGTATTTGAGAAAAATTTCGATGATATAATTAAAGATTTATAAGAAGAAAATTACATGATAATAATCCACCTCGCAAAGACGTGGATTATTATTTTCTATCTGGTATAATAATTTGAGTAATCGATTGATATTATATACGAAATGATGACTGTTTCAGTTAACAGTTAAGGTTATGAAAAACTGAATTAATATATACTAATATGTATGGAATATTACTCTAAATAAAATAAAATAAAATAGTTTTAGTGAAAAACATTATTGAAATGATATAATGAAGTTAAGTCAAAAAAAATAGAGAGTATTTTAAGGAGGATTTATGAGATGAAACAATACGACATCGAACACTTACGTACCATCGCTGTTATAGGGCATCCGGGTTCTGGGAAGACATCATTTATGGAGTCTGTTCTGCATATAACAGGTGCTAAACCGAAAAAAGGTAATGTGGATGACAAAAATACAACATCTGATTATCTAGTTGAAGAGAAAAAACATTTATCATCAATTTCTACTAGTTTAATTCCTGTAGAATATGAAGGGTATAAATTCAACTTTTTGGATACACCAGGAAATAGAGAATTAGTTAGTGAAGTTTACCAAGCACTTTCTGTAGTTAAAGGTGCTATCTTAATGATTGACGGAAGTAAAGGTATCGATATCGGTACTGAACAAGTTTTAGCAGACTTGAGTGAACTAAATATTCCAACTATTATATTTATTAATAAAATGGATAAAGAGAATATCAAATTTGAAGAATTAATTGATACATTACATAATATGATAGGAAATCAAGCTGTGCCTTTTTTATGGCCAATAGTTGAAGATGGTGATTTCAAAGGTTACGTTGATTTAGTAGATATGAAAACACGTGTTTTAGAAGGGCAAAAAATAATTGATAAACCTATGCCTGATTATTTATCTGATAAAGTAGAAGAGTTAAGAGAAAAGATTTTTGAATCTGTTGCTGAAACTTCTGAAGAATTACTAGATAAATATTTTGGAGGAGAAGAATTAACGTATAAAGAAATCTGTGGAGGTCTTCGACAAGGTGTTCTTTCTGGAGATTTAAAACCAATAGTTTTTGGATCACTAAAACAAGATATTGGTGTTTTAGATATTCTTGAAATGATTGCTAAGTTTATGCCTGCACCAAATGATCTTAAGCCAATAATTGGTAAAGATCCAAAAACAGGTGAATCTTTTGAACGTAAGACTACTGATGAAGAACCATTCTCAGCTTATGTATTCAAAACAACTATTGATCCATTTGTAGGAACAATGAACCTTATAAAAGTATATTCAGGAACATTGGAAAGTGGACAAAAAGTAACTGTTACTAATACAAATAATACAGTTAAGATAGGATCGATTTCTCTGTTAAGAGGTAAAGAGCAAATTGATACTGACATGCTTCGCGCTGGTGATATTGGAGTAGTCACAAAAATTGATGAGATTTATACAGGATGTACAATCGCAGATCCTAAAAATCAAATCGTTTATGAGGGACCAGGATTCCCTTCACCTACTATTTATATCGCAGTTAAACCTAAAAACAAAAAAGATGAAGATAAAATTTCTTCAGCACTTAATAAATTAATAATTGAAGACCCATCTTTTGAATATAAAAGAAATAGAGAAACTGCTCAACTATTAATTGGTGGGCAAGGGATGAACCATATTAAATTTATTTTAGAAAAACTTAAGAATATGTTTAAAGTTGAAGTTGATCAATTAGAACAAAAAATCGTGTATCGTGAAACTATTAAGAAAAAAGTAGAAGTAGACGGGCGACACAAAAAACAATCTGGTGGATCAGGACAATTTGGTGTTGTTAAAATGATTTTCGAACCAGTAGATCCTAATAAAATAGATTTTGAATTTGATGAAAAAATTCATGGTGGATCAGTTCCTAAGGGATACTTCCCTGCAGTTGAAAAGGGATTAATAGATGTATTCCAAAAAGGTCCTCTTGCTGGATTCCCAGTAATCGGTATTAAAGCGACATTAATCGATGGTTCTTATCATGCAGTTGACTCAAATGAGATTTCATTTAAACTTGCTGCTGCAGTAGCGTTCAAGAATGCTATAAAAACTTGTATTCCAACATTGCTAGAACCAACAATGAAACTTGAAATCGTAGTTAAAGATGATTATGTTGGAGATGTTATGGGAGATATCAATAGAAGACGTGGACAAGTCTTAGGTATGGAACCGCTTAATAACGGAAGACAAAAAATTATCGCAGAATGTCCAGAAGCAGAAATTATGAGTTATACTATAGACCTTATGGCAATGACTCAAGGAACAGGTGCATTCCAACGTGAATTTGTGCGTTATGATGAAGTTCCTACTCATATGTTAGATAACGTTCTTAAACAGTTACAAGAGGATGATGAAAAATAATTAAACAAAACCGTATATCTTAAGGTAGTAATACCTAGATATACGGTTTTTATTTATTAATTTATAAAAAAGTGAACAACAACCAAAGATAAGCCATAAATAATTAAGAAAGATCCGATTAATCTATTCAATTTAATTTCATTGATTTTATTAGCATATCTACTAGCTAGGTTTGCACCAATAAAGGCTGCAATACAAGTGGTTATCAAAGGTAGAAGAATTGTTCCACCAATCACAATATGTGTAACTGCACCAACTAATGCTACACCTGTCATTATGAAGACACTTGTTCCAATTCCTTTTTTTAGGTTATATCCTAGAAGCATTGTGAGAACTGCGAGCATAGATAGTCCTCCACCTGCACCAAAATATCCGCTTATCATTCCAATTACAGCACCCCAAAGTATTGTTTGTACTACTAGCCACTTTCCTTGTCTTAGTAATACGTTATGAGATCTGTTTTTAACTGGATATATAATAAATCTTAATCCTAACAAGAAAACAAAAACGTTAATAGTTGTTTTTAAAGTTAAGGGGTTTGTGAATGAAGATAAATAGCTAGCTAAGATAGCGAATAAAATAACACTTATAGCCATAATTGATCCGTTCTTTAAATCAATATTCTTATTTTTTATGTAGGTTGATGCGCTTGTAGCTGAAGCTAACACATCACTAGCAAGTGCTATACCAATTGCAGTATATGGATCCATTCCTAACATTGTTGCAAATAAAGGAGCAATGATAGTTGCAGCACTAAGACCCACAAGACCTGTTGCAATACCTGCGATGAGTCCTCCAATTAAATAAATTAGTAATTCCATATTTTCCCCCTAACTATACTTATGAACATTATACTACTAAAATAATATTCTTCAAAATTTGTCTTTTTGTGACTAGCTAAATTGTGGTATTATATAGTAGAGAAAATAATGAATGAGAGTGTGATAAATATGAGTTTAGATAAAAAGATAGTTACTGACTTTTTTAAAGAAGTATATAATTTACGTAATTTTGATTATATTCTAGAGTACTATGCAAACGATTATTATGAGCACCGTGGCGCTGGAGCTAGAACTAATAAGGAAGCTATTAAAATTACTAAGATGGCATGCCAAATTTTTCCTGATCTAAGCGTTAGCATTGAAGATGTTATTGAAGATGGGGACTTAATCGCAGTAAGAGCAATATTTTCAGGAACACATACATTGACATATATTGATGCTCCTCCGACAAACAAACATATTGAATGGGAAGCAATGGAGTTCTTTAGAATGAAAGATAATATAATAGTTGAATCATGGGGGTCATGGCCAAATTATGACATCTTAGTGATGCTAAAACAGAAGTAGGGAGAGGAAGATAATATGAAAAAATTTATAAACGAATTTAAAATATTCATTAATAGAGGTAATATTTTAGACCTCGCAGTAGCGGTTGTTGTAGGGAGTGCCTTCACTAAGATAATTAATAGTTTTGTAAAAGATATCTTAACTCCAATGATTAGTTTAGTTTTAGGAGAAGAAGGATTTGAAAACTTTAAGTATGTAATAACTGAAGCTAATGAAACAGAAGGTATTGTAGAAAACGCAATTTATTATGGAAGATTTATTCAGAATTCCTTAGATTTTCTAATAGTTGCGGTAGTAATATTTATTATGATAAAAATAGTAAATAAGGTTAGAGAAGAGTTAGAAGAAATAATTGAAGACATTGTAGATGATTTTACCGAAGATGAAGGAAAAATTGTAGAATAATATACTTAAGTATTTAGTAGAAGATATTCAATTTTTTTTGAATATTTTATATGCAGATATTTGTAAAATGGTCTGTTTGAGGGTTCACTAATGAGTGAATCCTTTTTTTTTGTAATAAAAAGTGAAACATTACTCTTGACAAAAGATGATAGTTAATATATAGTAATGTAAGTTATCACTAACATACATGAGGAGGAATTTTATGTTTAAGAATATTACAAAATTAGTTACGAAACATCCAATGAAAGTAATCTTCATTGGAATTGCTGTGTTTTTAGGGTTACTTGTAGGTGTAACTCAAGTAGAACTAAATACAGGTAATGACACGTTGATTCAAACAGATACAATTGAATACATTGATAATTATGAATACCAAGAAGAATTTGGTAGTGATCCAATTATCGTATTATATAAAGGAGATGGATTAGATAATCTATTTACTGTTGAAAATATGGAGTATATGGATGAACTTGAATCCGAGTTGTCGTATTATGATGAGATATTTACTATAAATAGTCCTGTCTCATTAGTGAAAGAGTTTGCTGGGATGCAAGCTGATCAATATGAAGAAGCATTACTTGAACTATCTACAGGACTTGAAGAAGTATCTGTGAATTTGCAAAGTATGAGTGAGCTTTTAGCTTCTAATGGAGATTCTGGGGATATTGAAACAACATTAACTGCTTTAACAGAGGCAATAGATGGAATGATTTTAGGTCAGGAGAACCTTGGAATAGGAGTATCAGAATTAATTACATCTTATGCAACTTTTAGCACAAATTTATTTGCTGTATCAGATAGTATTACTGCAGTTATAAATGACTTAAATTCAGATCCATTATTAAGTGATGAAGTTGATGCACTTACTACTGCAAACAACATCATTATAGATATGGCTACACAAATGAATGGTATAAGTACTAATTCAGCAGGATTGCCAGTTATTGCTGACAATACTGTAATTGGGTTAGAAAATATTATATTAGGATTGACAGGAATGATAGAGGATCAAACTTTGATGGCTACACAAATTACAATGTTTGCTGATAATCTATCTGCTATTGCTGTAAATTTAAATGTTATGAGTACGAACCTAGGAATGGTTTATAACAATTTTAATGTTTTAGAACCTTCTATGCCTACAGAACAATCAACGCTTGATTTAATGATATATGATGAACTAGGTGAGGTTAGAAGTATGTTTTCGTCTTTTATAATTGACGATGAATATATGATGTTTCTTGTCATTTTAGAAGGAGAAGTATCTGATGAAACTAAAGGGGACATCATTGACACAATTCTTGTATCTATTGAGGATCAAGGATTAACTGATTCTACGTTAGTTTCAGGTAAACCAGTACTAGATATGTCAATTAAAGATGCAATGATGGAAAGCATGCAGATGATGATGGCTTTATCAGCTGGAATAATGATTGCTGTCTTATTAATTGTATTTAGAGTTAAATGGAGTTTATTACCTCTAGGAATTATATTGATTGCAGTTATTGCAACAATCGGAATCATGGGATGGCTTAATATTGGATTAACGCTTGTATCTATGGCTGTATTTCCAGTATTAATAGGATTAGGAATAGATTATGCTATTCAGTTTCAAAGTCGTTACACAGAAGAATTAGCAGGAGGTATAGGAAATGAATAACAATAGTAAATCAAAAGATGCAATTACAAAGACGATAAAAAAACTTTCTCCAGCTATACTGACGGCGTTAGTAGCAACAGCCTTAGGACTGCTTAGTTTATACACTTCACCAGTTCCAATGATTCAAGATTTTGGGAAAATGTTATCAATTGGTATGGGAGTAAGTTTTGTAGTTGCTTTATTAATACTATTACCGATATTATTTGTTAGAGATAATTTTTTCTTTTCGAATGATAAGACGAAAAAAGTTAATAAAAGTAATAAATTTGAAAACGTAATGAGAAAAATTGCAAGAGGTACATTAAAATTTAAATATATAATTTTACTACTTGCAATTGGAACAGCTGCTATTGGAGTATATTATGATCAAGAAGTAGGTGTTGAAACGGACATTGAAACATTCATGCCTCAAGATACACAAGAATTACTAGATATTCAGGAATTAAGAGAAATTATTGGATCTACTGAACAACTATCAATTGTATATAGTAGTTATGATATTTACTCAGATGTTAATCTTTCTTGGATTGAGGACATTACAAATAATCTTCAATCAGAGTTTCCTGATGAAGTATTAGAGGTCAAATCGATAACTAGTGTATTAGGACAATTAACAACTGAAGACCTAACACCAGCATTAGTTGATCAGTTAACTGAAAATCTTCCAGCTGAACAACTAAAAATGCTTGTTAATGAGGATTCAACAAAGGGAGTTATTATTGTTTCTATTAAAGACTTGGAATCAGAGAAGTTAGAAGCATTTATTGAAAATCTTACAGTCTTCTTAAATGATTCTGTGACTGATATGGATGTTACAGTAACTGGACAAGCGGTTATCGATGTTGAAATGATTACAGCGTTAACTACAGGCAGATACACAATTACTTTAGTTGGAATGGCATTAGTGTTCCTAGGATTGTTAGTAATATACCGTAATCCTCTTAAAGCAATTGTACCTTTAATTCCAATTAGTTTAATTGTTGGATGGAGTGGGGGATTCATGTATCTATTTGAATTAGAATATACACCATTAACAGCTACATTGGGTGCTCTAATTATTGGTATAGGAACTGAATTTACGATTCTTATTATGGAACGTTATTATGAAGAGTTAGAGAAAGCTTCGTCAACTAAAGAAGCTATTGAGATAACTTTAGGTAAAATGGGAAAACCAATTATTGCCTCTGCCTTAACGACTATTGGTGGATTTAGTGCACTAGTTATATCAGATTTTGAGATATTGAGTAATTTTGGTATAATGACTTTAGTTAATATTTCACTTGCATTACTTAGTACTATATTAGTAATGCCAGCATTATTATCTATTCAAGCTGGGATTATATCTATTTTTAAAAGAAAAGGTAAATTAGAAAAACTTCCAACATAAATCGAGGTGTTAAGATGAAAGACAAAACAGATCAGATTATTAAAGCTAGTATTAATGTGTTTGTAAAAAAAGGTTATATCTCTGCGACCACTAAAGAAATTGCCGACAAAGCTAAAGTAGCAGAAGTAACACTTTATCGTAAGTTTGGAACAAAACAAAATTTGTTTGAAGAAAGCGTAAAAAGTATAACTTTGAATAAATTTAGTTCTATACTTGATTTTAACGATGAAATCAGCACAAGAGATTTCTTTAAACAACTACTTGATAATAGACTGAATGTTGTATCTAAAAACATCAAAGTAGTGAGAATGTTAATATCAGAAAGTTTATCGGGAAATTTACCGACTGAACTAAGATTTACTCACGTAATCTTTGAAAATGTCAGTTATGCAATTAAAAGATACTTTGAAACTAAGAAAATCAATGTTGATTACCAAGCTTATTCTAAGATTATCGGTGGAATTTTACTTGGATATGCAATTTTACCAAACGAAAAACATTATCACTCGATGAATAAATTGGAAAAAGAAGAATATTTAGATAAATATTTACAGATTATTATTTGATATTTTACACAGTTAATACAGAGGCGCTAAAATTGAATATTTTAGTGCCTTTTCTTTACTCGAAATTATTAGGGGTATGGTATAATGTGATAAGAGAGAATAATTAACGAATGAATTAGCTTAATACTTATAATAACTTTTAGTGGAGGGTTTTTATGATAAAAATAGTAGAAAACAAAAAGGATCTTAAGAGATTTATCTTTTTCATAAAGGACCTATACAAATCAGAAAAGAGATATGTGTATCCTATATTTTATGCGCTTCAAAAAGAATTAAAGAGGGTTGTTTTGGAACAAAAAGAATATATAGCAATACTATCAATGAAAGATGGAATTGTAAGAGGAAGACTTCTTTTTACATATGATAACAATAAAAAAAGGAACGAAAGAATTTGTTATTTTTCGTTTTTTGATACTATAGATGATATAGAAGTTGTTAAAGAACTATTTGAATTTATGGAAGAACATATGAAGCAAAATAATGTGCAGTATTCTGAGGGGACCTACGCACCATACGATCCTGATACTAGAAGAGGTGTATTGATTAGTGGATTTGATATTTCACCAACAATATTTACATCATACAATTATGAGTATTATGGGAAACTACTTGAAGAAGTAGGATATGTAAAAGCTATTGATACAGTCAGTTTAAATGCAGATGTTTGTCAAAAATCAAAAAAGAGATTAAATACAATATCGAAATACTTTTCTAGATCAAACGATGTTAGAATAGATTCTATGAACTGGAAAGATTTAGATAAAGATATGGATGATGTTCATCAAATTCTCAGTAGTGCCACAAATGAGATAGTCTATCAAGATGCACCTTCAATTGATATGATTGCTCAAACAGCAAAATCTCTCAAGATGTTTATAAATCCTAATCTTATTAAAATTGCTAGAGAGAACAAGACTAATAAACCAATAGGGTTCTGCCTCGTGTTACCTGATTTTAATCAAGTTTTCAAGAAAACAAAAGGGAAAATTAGACCTTTAAGAATGTTAATAGGAAAAAAGAAGATTACGAAAGCTAGAGGAACAATGCAATATATTGTTCCAGAGTATCAAAATACAGGATTAATTGGACATATTTTTAAAGTGATTTTTGAAGAACTTGAAGCAATAGGAATTACTGATTTTGAAGCTGGAACAATGATGGAAAATAATCCAAAGCCAATAAATGCATTTAAGAAATTTGGTGGAGAAATTATTAAAACTTATCGTATTTATGGGAAGGAGTTATCCTAATGATATTTAGTATTGTTCAAATATTAGCAATATTCATAGTACCTGTATTAATAATCAAATATCGTAATTTTGCTGTAAGCAGATGGATTGGTACAATCGGAACTGCTTACTTATTAGGAATATTAGTTGCAATATTGATTTATATTCTTAATTTGATTGGATTGAATATTGTTCCTAATTCAGATATTGGGGAAATAGGTAGTCATTTAGCAATTCGTATAGCGATACCATTATTATTATTTGGAGCCAATCTAAAAGAAGCAAGAAAACTTTCGAAGACTGTCTTACTTTCTTTTACAAGTTTAGTAATATCTGCGATAGTAGTATCTGCGATTGCATTTTATACATATGGGACTACAATTGGATTTGGAGCAGAGTTATCTGGAATGGCAGTTGGACTTTACACAGGTGGAACTCCTAACTTAAATGCAATTGGAAATATATTTGGTTTAGATAGCACAACTATCGGAGTTGCTAACTTGTCAGATATGATTATCGGAGCAGTATTTTATATGTTCTTATTGTTAATGGCTAAACCATTATTACGAAAATTCTTGCGAGGATCAGATTCTGAAAAATATGTTAAGGAATCTGAGATGATAGAAAACATTGAAACTGTTGAAAAAGTAGATTTAGAGAAATTTAGAATTTCAAAAGAATTAGTTAACAGATTCTTTATTGCTTTTGGAATTGCTATATTAGGTGCAGGATTAGGAATTTTACTATGGGTAATTTTGGGTAGTGAAGATGGTAAGATGACAGATTTACTAGTTCCAGTTATGATGATTACTGTTACTGTACTAGGAATTGCTGTTTCATTTAATGAAAAAGTGCGTAAAACAAAAGGAATGAATATACTTGGACAATATTTTATATTAGTATTCTCATTCGCATTAGCTTCATCACTTGATTTCACAAGAATGCAGGGATTATTTAATAACATATTAATTCTTTACGGAGTTATAACTATCGGAGTGTTTGTTTTACACATCATTATAAGTAAATTCTTAAATATCGATGTTGACTGTACTATAGTTACATTAACTGCAGGCGTTTATGGTCCTGCTTTTGTTCCCGCAATTACTAAGCAAATTAAGAATGATGATTTAACTGTTCCAGGATTGATTATTGGATCACTTGGATATGCAATTGGAACATTCCTGGGGGTAATTCTTGGACTGTTGTTCTTATTATAAATAGAATAAAAAAAGGCTTCATTGCTTAATTGCAATGAAGCCTTTTATATATTATTAATCTTGAGCGCTAAATACTGGTGGATCTTCAACAGGTACTAAAGAACTTGATAGAATTTCATTACTTTGTAAAAATGTAGTATAGAGAACATACTGCAATTCTAATTCAGCAACTGCGATATCCCTAAGTAGTAATCCAGTGTTTACAGGATATTGTCCACTTACAAACGGGTAAGTAATTTTGTCGAATACATAGTCATTTGTAGCTACTTTGTAGTATGTTTCATCATCGAAAAATTCGATATCAGTATCGTGAAAATCTCCATCTCCTGCTTTAAATGAATTTATTTGAGCTCCAGTAAGCCAAGTTGTTTTTATAAAGTTATCAAATGGCCATACTTGATATAATAAACCTAAATTAATCATTTCTCCATCTTCAATATCAGTTCTAGTACCACCGACGTTATGAAATGCAATATCACTATTTGTAGTAATTCTCATAAGTTTAGCAATCCAAAAAGTTAGATCACCTTGTGATAAATCTTCATCAGACACAATAATTGGAGTATTGAATAAAGCATCAGTTTCTAGACTATATGTATCAATTAAATCTTGAACATCTGTGTTCGGAGTATTAAATAAAGTTGAATCATAGACATCAAGATTTTCGACTATTACTTCTGAAACAACTCCATCAGTAATAATAAATCTTATATGACCAACATATTCTCCATTGCTTCCTGATTGAATTACCGGTATTCCTAAATCAGTAAACGCGTAGTTAGCGTGATTATGTGCATTAAAGATTGCATCTACCTTATAGTCTCCTGTTAGTGCAGATACTCCTGTGTTAATATCACCTGTATCATGGCTTACCACAAATACTAAATCAACATTTTCAACAGTTCTTAAATGATAGGCATATTCTTCAATAATTGGCACAGGTTCAGCGAATTCATATCCTTCAATTTTGCTTGTTGCAATTGATCTTTCAAGACCATATCCCATTGTTCCGATAATACCAATTTTCAGGTCATTTAATTCAACAATAGTATAAGGTTCTATTCCGTCTGGATTAACTGAAGTTCCTTCAATGAAAACATTTGCTCCAAGTAAAGGAAAATTTGCTTCACCGTTTTCAGCATTTCCATCAAAATAATCTGTTACTACTTCAAGACCCCAATCAAATTCATGATTACCAAGAGTAAAAGCATCAAAATACATTTCACTCATCATATTGATTGTTGATAATCCATAGTAATAATTTGATAAGGCAGATCCTTGTAAAATATCTCCACCAGCTAAAATTATTACATTATCTGGATTTTCTTCTTTTTTAGTTACTAAGAAATTAGCGATATAAGACATTCCTATTTGATCATTTGCAGGAAGTATTGAACCATGAAAGTCATTAATGTAATATACATCTATAAATTCATCTGGATCTTCTTCAATGATTGTTATATTAAAAGTTTTTTGAGTAACTTCAGACCCAACAGTTAATGTTGCAGTTAAGGTTAAATAAATATTTCCATCACCATTTGCTGGTCTAGTAACTGTACCATCATTAGTAAGATAACTAGTATTACTTGATGACCACACTATTGATGCTTCATCAAGCGTTGCTGGCAGTGTAATATTGGATGAAATATCAGTGGTTATAGATAGAGTGTTTCTTAAAGCTACCAATTTTTGTGCATCTGTTAGTTCAGCAGGAGAAAGAACTAAAACATCAAATGTTTTAAGCATTGTATCTTCATCTAAAGAAATAAATGCAGTAATCGTTACAGTTGTATCACCTACATAATATGAAGGGATTGTAACAGTTCCGTCATTAGAGATTACATCTGTATTACTTGATTCCCAAGTTATAACAACGTCATTTAATCCAGTACTTGGAAATGTTATATCTGAATCAACTTCGGCATCTAATTCCAAAGCCGTCATTGCTTCATTAATTTGTTCTAAAGTTGATGGACCCTCTGTAGTAAGATCACAAGCAGAAAGACCAAGACCCATAATGAATATGAGCAGTAAAGAAATAATTTTTTTCATAATATCACCTTTCAAAAAAACGATTTTAACTTTATATTTTAACATTTTTTTGGTAAAAAGAAAATGTATACCTTAATTTAATTTGTCATTAAAGAATGTAATTAATTATATCATAATATTTGCATACCAGTATTTAATTAACATACATTATTGTAAAATATGTTTATGGATATCTGGAATTTGTGGTATAGTGAATAGAATGCTCTTATAAAATGATATTGGAAAGCGCGTTATAAGTAATTAAAGTAGTCTTGGAGGAATGAAGAAATGGAAAGAAAAAATATAATAAATGTTGCAGTTATTGCTCATGTAGATGCTGGTAAATCAACTCTAGTAGATGCATTGCTTGCTCAAAGTGGAGTTTTTCATGAAAATGAAGTAGTTGTTGAACAAGTAATGGATAGTAATGATTTAGAGCGTGAGAGAGGAATAACTATTTATTCTAAAAACTGTGCAATAGAACATAACAAAACAAAAATTAATATTGTTGACACTCCAGGTCATGCTGACTTTTCAAGTGAAGTTGAAAGAATAATGAAAACTGTTGATACAGTTATATTATTAGTAGATTCAAGTGAAGGGCCAATGCCTCAAACTAGAGTCGTTTTACAAAAATCATTAGAGCAAGGGTTAAGACCAATTCTTTTTATTAATAAAATTGATAAAAAAGATGAAAGAGCAGAAGAAGTTGTTGATATGAGTTTTGACTTGTTTGCAGAACTTGGAGCAACTGATGAACAATTAGATTTCCCAATTATTTACGGAATTGCAAAACAAGGAATAGCACTAAATGAAATGGATGATGAAAGAATTGATTTAGAACCACTCTTTGATCTATTACTTAAACATGTTGAACCTTATCCTGATACAAGAAATGAACCTCTTCAGCTTCAAGTTTCTACATTAGGTTACGATGATTATTTAGGTAGACTTGGTACTGGTAGAGTTACTAGAGGTACAATTAAAACAGGTATGGAAGTTTCAATTAGTAAAAGAGATGGAATGGTAATAAATACTAAAATATCAAAGTTATACGTAAATGAAGGATTATCAAGAGTTGAAAAAGCAGAAGCATATTCGGGAGATATTGTTACATTTACTGGAATACCTACAATCTCAATTGGTGAAACTGTGTGTGAAAGAGGACATATCGACCCTATGGAAATGATTGAAATTGAAAAACCCACTTTATCAATGAATTTTCTTGTGAATTCTTCACCTTTTGTAGGACAAAGTGGAAAATTAGTTACTACAAGACAAATTAGAGCAAGACTAAAAAAGGAATTAGAAACTAATATTGGATTAGAAGTAATTGAATTAGATAATATAGAAGGATATAAAGTAAAGGGAAGAGGAGAACTTCACCTTTCTATTTTATTAGAAAAAATGAGAAGAGAAGGATTTGAATTAAGTGTTTCAAAACCTGAAGTATTGTATAGAGAAATAGATGGAGTTAAATACGAACCTTTTGAAAAAGTAAATATTTCTTTACCTGATCAATTTGCGGGCACTATTATATCTCAAATTAATCAAAGACAAGGTAAAATTCAAAATATGTCAAGCGAAAACGGCTATACTGTAATTGAGTATCTTGTCCCTTCAAGAGGGCTAATTGGATATAGAAGTGAATTTATTAATTCTACTAAAGGTAGGGGAACATTAGATAAATCATATAGTGATTATTATCCTTATGCAGGGGAAATTATTAATCATAGAAATGGTGTATTTATATCTAAAGAAAAAGGGAAAACAATGGCATATTCTCTCTTTCATTTAAGTGAAAGAGGAAAAATGTTTGTCGAACCAGCTACTGAAGTTTATGCAGGAATGATTGTTGGACTTAATTCAAGAAAAAACGACTTAGTAGTAAATCCTTGTAAAAACAAACAGTTAACAAATGTTCGTGCTAGTGGAACAGACGAAGCTGTAAGATTATTGGATCCTCGCAGATTTACCTTGGAAGAAGCATTAGAATTTATTGCAGATGATGAATTAGTAGAAGTAACACCTGCAGCTATTAGAATTCGTAAGAAATTACTTGATGAAAAAGACCGTAAAAGAGCAAAAAAAGAATTGTTGTACAAAGAGTAATTGATTGAATTACTCATAAAGAAAATTTAAAAAAAACCATTCATAAATTATGAATGGTTTTTTAGTATTAAATCTTCTTTATTGTTAAGTAAATTTGAAGTAAGAATGAATTCATCTGAACTATCAATACCTTCAACGAAAATTAACGTAATTAGTACAGCTAGACCTATAAATATGAATGAAAGAATATCATTATTCCATTTACTATTTGTAATATCGTTCATTAAAAGGTAAAATTAAGTTAGATTGAATCAAATATATAAATAAAAACTAGGAGGTTGAAATGAAAAAATTATTGATTATTTTTGGATTAACTTTGATGTTAACAGCATGTGGTAACACTCCAGAAGAAGAGCAAATACCCGATGATGCTACAGTAGCAGTATGTCCTCAAGGAGACACATTTAAGTACATTTACAAGGATGACGAAGTGTATGAATTCTATTCAAATGATGTATTGCAAAGTGATGATATGTTGGCGATTGTTCAAACTGCCGTAGATTCAGCAGGTACTGCAAGAGATTATTTAGACGGTGCTTTCCAAGCAGGTGTTTGTACATTTACAGATTATGAACCAAGTGATTAATTAGAAATTAATATATAAAAGCCAGAGAGGACACTGTTCTCTCTGGCTTTTTTAATGCAACATTATATCTGAGTTTCTAATTACAAATCATAGTATAATTCAAATTCAATTGGATGAGGCATTCTGTTAACTAAGTAATGATCTTTTTTGATTTTCTTAATATGATTTATAATTGAATTTTCTGTGAATACTCCACCTGCTAATAAGAATTTATAGTCTTTCTCAAGTGCATGAGCTGCTTCTAATAAATTTGAAGGTAAACTTTTCACATTCTTTTGCTCTTTTCTTGTTAAGTTATATAAATTAATATCGTATGGTCCAAATCCTTTTTTACTTGGATCTATTTTATTAATGATTCCATCAAATGCTGCCATCATTATTGCAGAATATGCTAAATAAGGATTACATGTAGCATCAGGACTTCTTAATTCAAATCGTTTTTCATCAGGTGTAATTGCATAACCAGGAATTCTAATAACTGCACTTCTATTTCCTGTTGCATAGCCTATTGTAACTGGAGCTTCGTAACCTGGAATAAGTCTTTTATATGAATTAGTAGATGGGTTAGTAATAGCAGTTAAAGCTCTTGCGTGTGATAAAATTCCACCGATTGCATATAGAGCTAATTTTGATAAACCAGCGTAGCCATCTTTATCAGCCATTATGAATTCTCCATTTTTCATCAGCTGAATATGAACATGCAATCCACTACCTGCTTCATCAACAAAAGGTTTTGGCATAAACGTAACTGTTTTTCTTAATTTAACTGCTGTTAAATTAAGTAGATTTTTAAGTTTCAATGTGCGGTCTCCCATTTCCTTGATACCTGCAAAATCAACTTCAATTTCGACTTGCCCTGGTCCACCATTTTCACTGTGATGATATTTAATTGGAATATTAATTTTTTCTGCTTCCAAAGCAGCTTCAGTTCTAAATTCATAACTTGTATCAAATGGAGAGTCTAAATGGTATCCACCATGATGAGCGACTTTTAATCCGATATTCTGTTTTGAATCATCACCCATATTCCAGTTGGCTTGTTCAGAATTAAGCTTTACTTCCATGTGTTGATTTGTATTTTTAAATGAG
>DAOWHG010000012.1 GCA_030641535.1 Mycoplasmatota bacterium
AGAGATTAACTGTTGCTAAGATGTTACATAAGAAGTGTACATATCAGGAAATTGAAAAAGAAACAGGAATAAGTGCTGCAACTATTAGTAAGATTTCTAAATCTTATTCATATGGTCCAGGTGGATATAAAATGATTATTGAAAGACTTAAAGAATTAGAGGAATTATAAACCTGTTTTATAAGACCTTTTTACTTGGTTTAATGGAAGGAAAAACTATATGTTATAAGGAGTGGAATTATGAAGGTCATAACTTTGATGGAAAACAATAGTATTGATGAGAGATTAAAGAGTACTCATGGATTATGCTTTTATATTGAACATAAGAAGCATAAGATTCTATTTGATGTAGGTCCTAATAGTAACTTTATTAATAATGCTGAAGTACTTGGAGTTGATTTAGAACAGGTCGATACTGTTATAATTTCTCATGGGCATTATGATCATGGTAGAGGGCTTAAGAAGTTTATGGAAATTAATTCCAAGGCAACTATTTATCTATCAAAGGATGCATTTAGCAAACAATTTAAAAAGATCAAATTTTTGTACATTCCAATAGGGCTTAAGAAACCAAAAGATCTTTCAAGATTTGTTTTTATTAACAAGAGTAAGAAACTATTTGAAGATATAAAGATATATTCGAAATTAAAAAATGTTGAACAGATTATCGGAGATAAATCACTCCTTACAAAAAGAAATAATGAATATATTAATGATCCATTTGATCATGAAATTTATTTAATTATAAAGACTGAAAAAAACAATGTTTTATTTTCTGGGTGTTCACACCGAGGTATTGAGAATATTGTTGATGAAATAGAGAAAAAGGAAACAGATATACTTACTCATGTTCTTGGAGGCTTCCATATGTCTCACTATGATCCTCAAGATTTAATTCAAACAACTTATTTAGAAAGTTTAGGACAAAAATTCTATAAGAAAAAAATCCAAACATTCTATTCGTGCCATTGTACAGGTGACGATGCCTACATAGCACTGAAACCTCAAATGAGAGAAAAGTTAGAACGAATAAAAACAGGAAGTGTAGTAAATTTATAAAAAAAGCGAGTTTTTTCTCGCTTTTTCTCGAAAATGATTTATTTTTGATGATTTTAATGTATAATATTATATGCGATGCCAGTATGGTGGAATTGGTAGACACGCTAGACTCAAAATCTGGTGGCTTTACGGCCGTGTCGGTTCGACTCCGACTACTGGTACCAACATTGTTTTTTGTCGAGAAGAAGATATAGTACTTTTTCTCGATTTTTATTTGTTTATTCTACTGCAAAGACAATGTCAAATCTAAAATGAAAAAGTTAAAAATCACTTTATCTATGTTATAATTAAGATAAGAAAAGAAAGCATAAGAAAAGATAAAAGAGGTGTGAAAATGATTGAAAAAGATTATCGAGAAGTCTTATCTTATATGTTTGAAGGGGTTTACGTTGTTGATACTAATCGAAAAATAATTTTTTGGAACTCTGGAAGCGAGCAAATAACTGGATATAGCGCAGAAGAGGTAATTAATCATCACTGTCATAACAACATATTAAGACATGTTACTGAGGACGGAACACAACTTTGCTTTGGAGGTTGCCCACTACATCACACTTTGAAAACAGGAGAAATTCAAATTGCAGACGTCTTTCTTCACCACAAAAAAGGGCATAGAGTACCTGTTACTGTTAAATCTATTCCAGTTTACGATGAAGAGAAGAATATTGTTGCTGCTATTGAAGTATTTACAGATTCTAGATATAAAAAAGTTACATATGAAGAGAATAGAAGACTGAAAGAATTGTTAACACATGATGATTTAACAAGGATTTATAACAGAAGATACTTAGATTTTCATCTTAAAAATAGCAAGGTTGAAGCTGAACAATTTGATTCTACGTTTGGAATTCTTTTCTTTGATATTGATCATTTTAAAGTTGTAAATGATACTTACGGACATAATGTTGGAGATGAAATCCTAAAACTAGTTTCACAAACACTAAGTTCCAATTTCCGACAAGGAGATGTAGTTGGAAGATGGGGTGGAGAAGAATTTATTGCGGTTCTAAAAGTGAAAAACTCAATGGAACTAGAGATTGTTGCTAACAAACTACGCATATTAGTTTCAGAATCTTTTTATGAGTTAGAAAATTCTAAAGAGTTAAGCGTAACGGTCTCGGTAGGTGGAACTATGTATATTTGTAAAGAAGAAATTTCCTCTTTAGTATCTAGAGCGGATGCGAATATGTATCAATCTAAAGAAGATGGAAGAAATAAAGTAACAATAAAATAGGCGTTATGCCTATTTTTTTTGTTTGGTAATGACTTATTGATTTTAATATGTTACAATCGTAAATGGTAGTATTATATAATATTCAAGGGAGTGTACATATGAAAATAATAGCAGTAAATGCAGGTAGTTCTTCATTGAAATTTCAATTGTTAGAAATGCCATCTGAAGAAGTTTTAATCGGTGGTATAGTTGAAAGAATTGGTATGGAAAATTCAGTTGTAAAAATAAAAGCTAATGGTGATAAATTAGTTGAACAAGTTGTAATTCAAAACCATGGTGAGGCAGTTGAGTTTTTACTTAAAAAATTATTAGAATTGAAAGTTTTATCTTCATTAGATGAAATTGATGGAGTTGGACACCGAGTTGTTCATGGTGGAGAAAAATTTAGTGATTCTGTAGTCATTACAGATGAGGTTATTCAAGTAATTAAGGACGTAAGCGACTTGGCTCCACTACATAACCCTGCTAACTTAACTGGGATTGAAGCTTTTCAAAAAGCACTACCTCATATTAAAGGAGTTGCAGTATTTGATACAGCATTTCACCAAACTATGAGCGAAGATGTTTACTTATATGGAGTTCCATATATTTGGTATGAAAAATACGGAGTAAGAAAATATGGATTCCACGGAACATCTCACAAATATGTTAGTTTAAGAGTTGCTGAACTCTTAGAAAAGAAACCTGGAGAGATTAATGTAGTAGTTCTTCACTTAGGTAATGGTGCTAGTTTGTGCGCTGTTAAGGGCGGAGTAAGTGTTGATACTTCAATGGGATTCACACCATTAGCAGGTATTTTAATGGGAACCAGAAGTGGTGATATTGACCCAGCGATTGTTGAGTTTATTTCTGAAAAAGAAAATAAATCCGTCAAAGAAGTAATAAATGATCTTAACAAGAAGTCAGGGTACATTGGATTAAGTAGAAATTCAAGTGATTCTAGAGATTTATGGACAGCAGCACATGCTGGTGATAGACAAAGCTTACTTGCAGTTAAAAAACAAGTGAAAATGATATGTGATTATATTGCTGCATATTATGTAACAATGGGCTCAATTGATGCAATATGTTTCACTGCAGGAGTTGGGGAAAATGCAATTTTCACAAGACAATTAATTGCAAAAAGATTGGCTCCACTAGGCGTTAAAATAGATGAAGAGAGAAACTTTATAAGAGGAGTTGAAAGATTAATTTCAACTGATGATTCAAAAATAAAATTATTCTTACTTCCAACTAACGAAGAAGTAATGATTGCAAGAGATACACTAAGACTAACAAAATAGCAGGAGATTCTCCTGCTTTTTTTTATGTTATAAAAAAGATAGTACATGGTATAATATTCTTAAGACAACTTTGAGGTGATATAATGAACATCACGATTGATAAAAAAATCAGAGAAGTAACCAGTGCATTTTGCATTGGAGTTTTGGAGTGTAATGTTGAAGTATATTTAGAAAGAAAAGTTGATATTATAATTAATGAAATAGAAAAAGAAATAGATGAAAACATCAATATTGGTGATGTTGTAAATCTAAAAACAATAATTGATGGAAGAAATGCTTATAAGAAATATGGTAAAGACCCAAGCAGATACAGACTTGCTGTAGAATCCCTTTATAGAAGACTTTCAAAGGGAAATAGGTTATATAGAATTAACAATGTTGTAGATATTGGAAATGTAGTATCTATAAAATCGAGAAGGTCAGTTGCAGTCTTAGATTATAATAATATCGAAGGTGATGTAGTTGTTAGATTAGGAAATGAATTTGAT
>DAOWHG010000023.1 GCA_030641535.1 Mycoplasmatota bacterium
TGTTTTCATAAAAAAACTTGAAAATTTCGACATTTATTATAAGAGAAACGTCTGTTTAAAGCCATTGATATTTTGTATTAAAAAAAGTTATTTTTTTTTTTGAAAACGCTTGTTTTAATAGTTCTATTTTGTTAAAATGCTTATGTATCTTATGAGAATTTTTTAGATGAAAGGAAACATAGAAATGAGTTTGCAATTATTTATTCCAGGTCCAGTTAATGTAGAACCTGATGTTATGGAAAAAATGGCTACTGTGCAAATTGCACATCGTAGTGTTGAAGCAACGAAATTACAGGAAAGAATTTCGAAAAATTTACAAATTATTATGAACACAAAAGACACTATAATTTTGTCGACATCTTCAGGTAGTGGAATTATGGAGATGGCTATCAAATCATGTACCAAAAAACGTGCCGCAGTATTTAGTGTAGGTGCTTTTGGTGATAGATGGTACAACATGGCTGTTACTAATGGTGTTCCAGCAGATAAATTTAAATCAGAACCTGGTATGCCAACAACTAAAGAAATGGTACAAGAAGCTCTTGAATCAGGATTATATGATGTCATTACTGTGACACATAATGAAACTTCTTCAGGGTTAATGAATCATGTTTATGAGATTGGACAAGTAGTGAAGAATTATCCTGATGTAATCTATATGGTTGATGCTGTTAGTTCTTTAGGAGGAGCAAAAGTAGATGTTGATGACTCATATATTGATATATGTATTTCTTCAACTCAAAAATGTTTTGGACTTCCTCCAGGGTTGAGTGTTGCCTCTGTATCTGATAAAGCTTACGAGAGAGCAAAAACAGTCGAAAATAGAGGTTTTTATTTAGACCTTGTAAATATTGTTAATAGAGTTAAGAAAGACTTCCAATATCCAAGTACTCCTTCAACTCCACATATGTGGGCGCTAGATTATAAATTAGATAAAATCGTAAATATTGAAGGAAAAGAAAAACGTTTCGAAAGACATGAAAAACTTGCCATAATCGTTAGAGAGTGGGCTGAAAAGCATTTTGAATTATTTGCAAAAGATGGATATAGATCAAACACTGTAACTACGATACTAAATACTAAAGGATTTAGTATCACAGATTTGAATAAAGAATTGACTAAACGAGGATTCTTAATAAGTAATGGTTATGGTGCTCTAAAAGATAAAGCATTTAGGATTGCTCATATGGCGGATCGTCAAGAAAAAGAATTACAAGAATTACTTAGAACAATCGAAGATATTTGGAATTTATAGGTGATAATATGTATAAAATATTAGCAAATGACGGAATTGACAAAGGTGCTGAGTCAAAATTAATTGAACTTGGATACGATGTTGATACTAACCATTATGATGGTGAAGAATTAAGTAAGAAAGTAAAAGAAATAGATTGTATTATAATTCGTTCAGCTACTAAAATAAGAAAACCATTAATTGATGAAGCAATCAAAGGTGGAAGATTAAAACTTATTATAAGAGCTGGAGTAGGTATTGATAATATTGATCATGAGTATAGCAATGAACAAGGTATTGTAGTTAGAAATACTCCTAAATCGTCAAGTGATGCCGTAGCAGAACTAGCGATTGGGCATATGTTTGCACTAGCAAGACACATTTACATTTCAAATGTTACTATGAGAAATGGTCAATGGAATAAGAAGGCTTATTCTGGAATTGAACTTGCTGGAAAAACTCTAGGTCTAGTTGGCTTTGGAAGAATTGCACAAAGCGTTGCTAAAAAAGCTATAGGACTTGGAATGAATATTATTTATACTGATCTATTTGGGGAAAGTAATTTCATGCCAAAGTGCAAATTTGTTTCAAAAAATGATTTGTTAAAACAATCAGACTTCATATCTTTACATATTCCATTCGCAAAAGAACTTGGACCATATTTAGGAAAAGAAGAGTTTGATTTGATGAAAGATGGAATGTATATAATTCAGACTTCACGTGGTGGAGTAGTAAATGAAAACGAACTTCTTAAAGCATTAGATAGTGGAAAAGTTAAAAAAGCTGCATTAGATGTTTTCGAGGATGAACCTACGAAAAACGAGCTGATATACACTCATGAATCTATATCTTTAACTCCACATATTGGTGCTTCAACAAAAGAAGCTCAAGCCAGAATTGGTCTTGAGACTATAGAAGTAATATTAGAATACTTATCATAGGAGGATATATCGATGGCTATTGTTAGACCGTTTAAAGCTGTAAGACCAAGAAAAGACTTGGTTGAGAAAGTTATTTCATTACCATATGATGTAATGGATAGAAAAGAAGCTAAAGCTATGGCGAAAGGGAACCCATACAGTTTCTTGCATATTTCAAGATCGGAAATTGATTTTCCATCTTCAATGAACCCTTACGATAAAAAAGTATACAAAAGAGCGAGAAGAAACTTTGATGTGTTCCAAGATGATGGAATACTAATTCAAGATGAAAAACCAATGATTTACATTTATCGTCAAATTATGAACGGAAACGCACAAACAGGATTTGTTGCGAGCACATGCATTGACGATTATGTAAATAATGTAATTAAAAAACATGAACTTACAATTCTAAGTAAAGAAAAAGATAGAACAGATCATTTTGATGCATGTTGCGCTAATACTTCTCCGATTTTTATGACTTATCACAGTAATAAAAAACTAAGTAAAATATTAGAATCTTGGACAGAAACAAACGAACCTGAAGTAGATATCGTTACAGAAGATGAAGTTGGACATGTTGTATGGTCAATTGATGATGATGATTTAATTCAAGAAATTACTGATATTTTTGGTTCTATTGAAAGTCTTTATATAGCTGATGGACATCACCGTACTGCAAGTGCTGCAAGAGTTGCTTTAAAACGTCGTCAAGAAAATCCAAACTATACTGGAGAAGAAGAGTTTAATTTCTTTATGTCAGTATTAATCCCTGATGACGATTTAAATATTATGGACTATAATCGTGTTGCTCATGATTTAAATGGTCTTACTCCAGATGAATTTCTTAAGGCTCTAGATAAATCATTTAAAGTTGAAGAAAGTAAAGCTCCATACAAACCAACTATTGTAAACACATTTGGTATGTATATTGATAAAAAATGGTATAAACTAACTATAAGAAAAGAAATCCTAAAATCAGGAGATTTATTATCTAATATAGATGCTGCAGTATTAAATCATCATATCCTAGATGAAATATTAGGAATTATTAATATTAGAGTTTCCTCAAGAATTAGTTTTGTTGGTGGAATTAGAGGATTAAAAGGAATTCAACAAAAAACAGATCGTTATAACGGTGTTGGATTCTCAATGTATCCAGTAACTATGAAAATAATCATGGATGTATCTGATTCTGGATTAATTATGCCAGCTAAAACAACTTGGTTTGAACCAAAATTGAGAAGTGGATTGTTCGTCCATAAATTTGATTCTTTACAACCACCAGCAATTGAAGGTGAAGTAAGTAAAGAAACAAAAGAACATATTGATAGCATTTTAGCAAAAGTTAATGAAAAAGATGGAAATCAAAATGAATTTGTTCAAGCTGTTACAGAAGTACTTCATTCACTTGGACCTGTTCTTGAACAACACCCAGAATATATTGAAAACAATATATTAGAAAGAATTGTAGAACCTGAAAGAGCTATAGTATTTAGAGTTCCTTGGGTTGATGATGAAGATGGAGTTCAAGTTAATAGAGGATTTAGAGTTCAGTTTAATGGAGCAATAGGACCATATAAAGGTGGACTTAGATTCCATGAATCTGTTTATCTTGGATTAATTAAATTCTTAGGTTTTGAACAAATCTTTAAAAATAGTTTAACAGGACTTCCTATTGGTGGTGGTAAAGGTGGTAGTGACTTCTCTCCTTTAGGAAAATCTGATGAAGAAATCAGACGTTTCTGTGAAAGCTTTATGACTGAATTGTACCGTCATATTGGACCTAATATAGACGTTCCAGCTGGTGATATTGGTGTTGGTGGAAGAGAGATTGGTTACTTATTCGGACAATATCGTCGTATTAGAGGAGCATTTGAAAACGGTGTACTTACAGGTAAAGGAATCACTTATGGTGGATCATTAATTAGACCTGAAGCTACAGGTTACGGAGCAACTTATTTTGCTTTGCAAATGTTAAGACATGATAAAACAGATTTTAAAAATAAAACAGTTGCTGTATCAGGATTTGGAAATGTTGCTTGGGGAGTTTGCCGCAAGGTTAAACATTTAGGTGGTAAAGTTGTTACTTTATCAGGTCCAGAAGGATATATTTATGATCCGGATGGAGTTAATACTCAAGAAAAATTTGATTTTATGTTAGAAATGAGAGCAAATACTGATGGAGTAATCAAAGATTATGCAGATAAATTTGGAGTTGAATTCATTCCTGGAAAAAAACCTTGGGAAAGAAAAGTAGACATCGTAATGCCATGTGCAACTCAAAATGAAATTTGGCCTGATGATGCTAAACAAATTATCCAAAATGATGTAAAATATTTAATTGAAGGTGCAAATATGCCTACGACTAATGATGCAGTTGAGTTATTAGTTAAAGCAGGCGTAGTAATTGGTCCTGGTAAAGCAGCAAATGCTGGTGGGGTTGCTACAAGTGCACTTGAAATGTCACAAAACAGTATGAGATTAAGTTGGACATCAGAAGAAGTAGATTCTAAACTACGTGAAATAATGAAAAATATATATGGTAGTTGTGTTAAATCAAGTAGTCTTTACGGATTTGGATATGATTTAATAGCAGGAGCAAATATAGCAGGATTTGTTAAAGTTGCCAATGCAATGGTAGCTCAAGGTAAATATTAAGAAGGAGTGGTTAGATGGGTTATGCATTAAAGGAAACAGAGTTTAGATATCGTGCATATACAGAAAAAGGGGAATGGCAAAAAGGTAGTTTAACTACTAATAAAAACATTTCTATTCACGAAGGATCAAATGTTTTCCATTATGGCCAAGCTTTGTTTGAAGGGTTAAAAGCTTATAAAACAAAGACTGGAAAAACACAATTATTTAGACCAGATTTAAATTTTATTAGAATTAATGAAGGTTTAAGAAGATTGGTTGCTCCAGAATTACCAGAAGATTTATTTTTTGAAGCTATTATCGAAGTTGTTAAAGCTAATCAAGATGATATTCCAGAATATGGAAAAGGACAGTCTTTATACATTAGACCTTTTGTAATTGGACAAGGTATGAATTTAGGTGTAAAACCATCTGATGAGTATTTATTTAGTGTATTTTGTGCTCCTGTTGGTACTTATTTTGCTGGAGGATTACAAGCTTTAGAATTTGTAACTACTGATTACGATCGAGCTTCTGCAAATGGAACAGGGCAAGTTAAGGTTGCAGGTAACTATGCTGCAAGCTTATACCCAAGAAGTCTTGCTAAAAAAGAAGGATATGCTGGTGTTATTTATTTAGACCCACTAACTCATTCGAAAATTGATGAAGTAGGGGCTGCGAATTTCTTTGGAATTACACATGACAACGTTCTTGTAACACCTAGATCTTCTTCGATTTTGCCAAGTATTACAAAAAAATCGATATTATATATCGCAGAACATATGCTTGGAATGAAAGTAGAAGAAAGACCATGTTTCATTGATAATGTAGATGAATTCAAAGAAGCAGGTGCTTGTGGGACTGCAGCAATTATTACACCAATTAAATCAATTACCCATAAAGGGAAAGTTACTCAATTTGGTGAAGGAAATGTTGGACCAACAGTCAAAAAGCTATATGATACACTAGTAGGAATCTACTATGGTGATATTGAAGCTCCAGAAGGTTGGATACAAGAAATTAAATAATTATAAAAAAAAGGATTTATCATTACGATAAATCCTTTTGTTTTACATTATGTTTTTTATTCTTTTGGCAAGACCTTTTAATTTTCTTTTTGATACACTACATATTGCTACTCTTAGTCCACCATCAACTTCTACAATGAAAATATTATTTTCTTGAAGTCTTAAATTCAACTTCTCTTTTCTAGCATCGTCTTCAACTTTTACAGTTACAAAGAATCCTTCGACATGTGGAAAAATATCTAGTCCTACATCTTTAGCCTCACTAACAAAGATACTTGCTCGCTCTTTAAGTAAATCTACATATTGTTGTTTTTCATTTATATATGTTTCTCTTAAGTCATCGTCATTCATAATAGTACTAAACAGTTTCATTGCACTATTATTTACTGTAGACCAAATACTTCTAGCACTATAAATAGCAGCATTCTTAAAATCTTCTAATTGTTTTTCATCTTTTGAAAGAACAACTTGCGCCCCTACTCTAGCTCCATAAGCAGTTAAAGTTTTTGAACAAGAAAATGCGATTACCATCATTACATTTTTTTCTAATCTATTATATTTCCGAAAATGTTTTTTCCATTCATTTCCGCTAGTTGTATAGTCTGCATATGCGATATCGTTAAGAATAATGATTGGACCTTTTTCACTCAAAGTATTTACAAATGTGATAATTTGATCCCATTCATCTCCAGTAAGAGTATATCCAGTTGGATTATGACAAGGGTCGTTAATTATTACTAATACTTTTCCTTGAGTATTCATTACATTTGTTAAAGTAAGCTTGAAATTTTCTATATCAAAACTAGCTTCCTTAAACATATTATAATCTGTTAAGGTTATTGCACACTCTTTAGCCATTGTCTTATATGGACCCCATCCTTGACTTGGCTTTATTACAGTTTCACCAGGGTTTAATACATTTTTCATTGTGCTACTAATTGCTCCGGCTCCACCAGGAGTAGCGATTATTTCACAAGGTATTTCTAATCCTTTGCTTCCAAATAACCATTTGTAAATAGCTTGGTTAAAATCAGGGTTACCTTGAATGCTAGAAGCGTATTTAGCCTTTTGAATTTTGTCGATAGTTTCATAAGTTTTCCATACACTATCAAAAGCAACAAAATTTCCCTCTTCATCAAAAAGAGTTCCAAGTGTTGCATCAACTACTTTATCACCATATTTTTCTTTAGCTTTATTAGCTGCGACTGCTGCTTTAAAAACTTTGTCTACCATTACTTTACCATCACTTAATTCATTTAAGAAAGCGTTCATTCATCCACCTCGTTAATTTTCAATTGTATTTTTTAACTTAATAATTATAACATTATTAAAAAAGAAAAGCACTATAAAGTGAAAAAACGCTTAACAATTAGTGATTTGCCTAATATGTATAATTTTTTTTTATTGTTTACTAATTATTTGATAGTAATTGTGATAGAATAAATTTATAAGGAAGTGAAAAATATGATAGATAAATTAAAAATTTACATGAAAAAGAAACACAACGAGGAATTAGACGAATTTAAGGTTTGTGAAGGTGAAAAGAAGAAAAATAAATTTCTTTTAGTTCCAGTTTATTTATTTATAGTTGTCTTAATTATTTATGGTATTCAAGCTTTAGGCTTTATGGATGAAGTGTATAGTTTAACTGTAGTTATTATAATAGGTGTGTTATTAGGGATGTATCAAGTAATTCTAATTGGGAAAATCAAGCCTGAATCACTTGTTATAACACCAAAATACATAATCAAGTGTTTTGGTAAGAAAACATTTGTGGTTATTGATTATGATAAAATTAGAAAATTTAAAGTGAGTGACAAAGTTGGGTTAATTATTTCTGATAGAACTAACGAGATTACAATATCTCCGGTTTCTTATCGTGATGATTTGGAGCCAATTGTTGATATTCTTGAGGCAAAGGGTAAAACTTTTGATAAGACAAGAGAATACATGAAACGTGATGTTGAAATTCGAATCATAAAAAACAAAGTTATTATTAAGGAAATTAAACAAGAAGAGTCTTCAACTGAAAAATTAGTTGGTGAATACTATGAAGAGTTTAAAATGTTAACTCCTGGATTTATTAAAGATATTATCTTCTTGAATAGTGTAATTGAGGAAGCATTTAGCACAGATAATAATTTAGTGATGAAATTGAATAAGATTGAAGTAAAAGAGGGGCATCCTGAAAATACTGGGTTCGATTCAATTATTGCGAGTGATTGTATAACTATATTTGAAAATATACAAATAAAGCACGTCAATATTAGAAAAACAAGAGATCGTAATGCAAAAGAAGAAGTATTACCTAATGAATTAGAATCTATTATTTCTAACGTTGAAAAAGGAGTTATTTCAAATTGGAAATACAGAAAGAATGGAATTGAATTACATTTTGCTGCAGGAACTAATATTGTAAAAGTTTCCTTTGATTATAAAGAAGTTATTATTGGCTGGAAAAGTTTTAAATAGATTATAACCACTCTAATATTTAGAGTGGTTTTTTTTTGAACTCCTTGAGCTCTCTTTAAAGTATTATTGACTATGAATATCTAAAAAAGTATAATTATTTTGTGAAGAAGGTGTATATATCATGGAAACTACTGCAAACAGGAAACAGATATTTAAGTTTGGACTATATGGATTCTTAAAGAATTTAAAATTCTTTGAACCTTTTTTAATAGTCTTTTTTAGATTGTCTGGATTGTCTTTTTTGCAAATAGGATTATTATACTCTGTAAGAGAAATTGTTATATACATATTTGAAGTTCCATCAGGTGTTTTAGCAGATAGATATGGTAAGAAAACAGAATTGGTAATTTGCTTTCTATTTTATATTCTATCTTTTATTGTCTTCTTTTTTGGTCAAGATTTCTACATTTACATGGTAGCAATGGTATTGTTTGGTCTAGGTGAATCATTCCGTTCAGGGACACATAAGGCTATGATAATGAGTTATATTGATAAAAACAATATAGTTGAATCAAAGAGTAAAATATATGGAAAAACTAGATCGTATTCATTAATAGGATCTACTGTTTCTAGCTTAGCTGCAATCTTTCTCTATTTTTACTTTTCAAGCATTGCATGGTTGTTCATCATAGCAATAATACCTTATGTATTAGATTTAATACTTATTCTATCATATCCAAGCTATTTAAATGAAAAGCAAGACAGTAGCTTTTCATTTAAAGGATTTATAAAAGAAAATGTAAACTCTGTAAAATATGTTTTTAAAGATAAAGCAATTTTAGGTCTTCTAATTGGGTCGTCATCTTATAATGCTGGATTTAAAAGTATTAAAGATTATATTCAACCACTAATAGTAACTATCACGTTGAGCGTCATCATATTTACAAGCAGAAGTCCAGAAGATAACACAGTAATTTATATTGGTGTAATATATGCTTTTATTTATTTGATAAGTTCATTTGCAAGTTTGAATGCTCACAAAATTAGTAAGAGATTTTCAAAAGATAAAGTTATTAGTTTTATGTGGATACTTTCTGGAGTTTCAATTCTAATTTTAAGCTTGTTTATAGAGAGCTTATTTGTATTAATATTTGTATTTCTATCAGTCTATGTATTTTTGAATATTAGAAAACCTCTAATGATTGAAAAAATTGGAGATGCAGTTTCTGAGAATAGAAGAGCATCAGTATTGTCGATTGATTCGCAGTTCACGTCTTTGTTAATTGCCATATTTGCACCTATTTTAGGACTAATAGCAGATGTTTATTCCATTTCAGTTATGCTTTCACTAGTAGGATGTACTATGATAATCATATATGTATTAAAATTGGTTATAAGTAAGGAAATACCAACTACTTGATTGCACAGTTTTGACAAAACATAAGGGATAATTTATAATGGTGAAGAAGAGAGAGAGGTAGAGAGAAAATGGTTAAGAAAATTATAATAGATAGAGAAGAAATAACTGAAGAAAAATTTGGTAGAAGAAATAGGAATCCCCATCAATTTAGTGGATTTGATGAGAAAAACACTAAATTTCATGGAGAACATAATAAATCACATAGAAGACATGGACCTAAAATTACTGAGACGAAACTATTTACTGATCGCAATAAGTTAGTAGAATATGTCAATGAAAAAGGCCAAAGTGATGCAATTATTGATATTTTTAAAATTGAAGATGATCTATATAAA
>DAOWHG010000098.1 GCA_030641535.1 Mycoplasmatota bacterium
AATTTCAATAAATATCGATTCATTTTAGACCCGAATTTCGGGTCTATTTTTTTATAGTTTACTATATAAAATATAGTATAATGTAGTATAATTATGTAGAGGATGATATTTCCGGAGATAAAACTACAAAAAATACATGGATTTTCGTTCATTTTAGGAGGACTTTATGAATACGCTTGAAGTAAAAAATATAAAGAAAACATTTAAATTATCAAGAAAACAACAGAAAATTGAAAAGACTAAAATAAAATTAAAAGTAGCTGTAGATGATTTGTCATTCACAGCTTACTCAGGAGAGATATTTGGACTACTTGGACCTAATGGTGCTGGTAAAACTACTTGTTTAAGAGCTATTTCAACGTTAATTAAACCTGATGAAGGAGATATTATTGTTGGAGGAAGTAGCGTAGTTGATGATTCAAATAGTGTTAGAGGGAAAATTGGATTTCTTACTAGTGAACTTAAATTAGAAGACCATTTTACTCCTAACTACTTATATACTTATTTTTCAAGACTTCATGGAATTGAAGAGGAAGTAATTCAAGAAAGAAAAGGTGTATTTTTTAAGAAATTTGGAATTGAAGAATTTATGGAAGTTAAAGTTGGGGACTTATCAACTGGTATGAAACAAAAAGTGAGTATCGCGATTAGTTTAGTTCATGATCCTGAATTTATAATTTTTGATGAACCAACTAATGGACTTGATGTATTAACTGCGAGAAGTGTAACTGACTATTTAATTGAATTAAAAGAGAGTGGAAAAACAGTTATTTTGTCTACTCATATATTAAGTGTAGTTGATAAGTTATGCGATCGTGTTGGTATTATAATCAACGGTAAAATGAAAATTTGTGACACAATTGAAAATGTTCTTAGTACAAATCCTAATAATGATTTAGAAGAAATCTTCTTTGACCTTGTAAAAGAAGATGAATTACTAGGAGGTGCTTACTAATGAGAAATGTTTATACAATATTTAAAAAAGAATTTTATCGTGTAATGAGTGATCGTCGTTTAGTATTCACTGCTATCTTACTACCAGGGCTTGCTATATATATAATGTATACATTTATTGGGAGCGCTATTGGTAATGAAATTGATGATATTGAAGCACATACAATGGTTGTTTATACTGAAAATTTACCTATTGAGTTTGAAAATTATTTAGAAACTGAGGGAATTACCCCTGAGTATTATGATTATATTCCCGCAGAAAGTGATGATTTAGAAAACCGTATATTGAACGGAGAAGTTGATTTATTAATCAGATTTTCAGAATCTTTTGCGGATGATATTGATAATCTGGTTGTGACTGATATTTACGCAAGTTATAATCCAGGTGAAAAATATAGTGAATATACATATAACAGAATTATTAATACTTTATTTTCTTATGCTAATGTAATTGGAGAAGAAAGATATGGAGATGCTTATTATTCTTTTAATTTTGATTCAACAATAATCATGGATGAAGAAAAAGCAGCTGGACAAGGATTTGCGATGTTATTACCAATGTTAATAGTAATGTTTTTGTTTAGTGGTGCAATGAGTATTGGACCTGATTCTATTGCTGGTGAAAAAGAAAGAGGAACAATTGCTACTTTATTAGTAACACCAATAAAAAGAAGTGAAATAGCTATTGGAAAAGTACTCAGTTTAACCGTTATTTCAATGTTTAGTGCTACCAGTTCCTTTATTGGAATAATGTTAAGCCTGCCTAATCTGATGTCAGCTGGAGGACAATTAGATGTATTTATATATGATGCTGGAGATATATTAATACTGTTTTCTGTATTGTTAGTTACTGTATTTGTAATAGTAGGTTTAGTCTCAGTTCTTAGTGCTTATGCTAAGTCTATTAAAGAAGCTTCAATGCTAATACTCCCCTTCTATTTCATAAGTATGGCATTGGGTATTAGTACAATGTTTAGTGGTGAAGCAAGTAGTGATTTATGGGTTTACTTTATGCCAATCTATAGTTCAGTACATTTAATTATTTCAATTCTTACATTCGATATTTCAATTACTGCGTATATCATAACAGTTACTACGAGCTTGGTATATGTGGCAATATTTGTATTCATATTAACAAGACTATTCCAATCAGAAAAAATAATGTTTCAAAAATAAGAGGTGAATTATGGAATTAATCACAATTGGTAAAATCATTAATACACATGGGTTAAATGGAACTCTAAAAGTTAAGTCATTCACAGACTTTAAAGAACAAAGATATAGTGAAGGTACCCCTTTATATATCGTTTTTGAACGTGATTATATTCCTGTGACAGTTAAATCTCACAAAGAATCTAAAACTATTGATTTAGTTACTTTTAATGAATTTGAGCATATAAACCAAGTTGAAAAATTTAAGGGTTGTGACATAGTAATAGATAAAGAATTAATACATAAACTAGATGAAGATGAATTTTATTATAAACAAATAATTGGATTAGATGTCTATGATGATAAAGAGTTAATTGGGAAATGTATAGACATAAGAGATTATCCTCAAGGAGAAGTAATTGTTGTTAAAACAAATGGGAAAGACAAATTAATTCCATTTAGAAAAGAATTTATTAAAGAAGTAAACCTTGAAGATAATAAATTGGTTATTATTATGTGGGAGGGATTAATATGAGAATTGATGTCCTGACGTTATTCCCTAAAATGTTTGATGGATTTTTAAGTGAATCTATTATGGGAAAAGCAATTGAAAATAAATTAGTAGAAATAAATATCATTAATTTTAGAGAATTCTCAAAAAATAAGCATAAGAAAGTTGATGATTCTCCATATGGTGGAGGAGCAGGAATGGTTTTAAGTGTTGTTCCTGTATATGAAGCACTTATTAGTATAAAAGGATATGAGGAAGCTCTTAAAATAATCGTTACTCCACAAGGAGTAACCTTTAAACAAGAAACTGCATATGAGTTAAGTAGTACTTCTCATATAATTATTTTATGTGGGCATTATGAAGGATTTGATGAAAGAATAAGAGACTTATTCGATATGGAAATATCAATTGGAGATTTTGTGTTAACTGGAGGAGAAATTGCGGCAATGGCTTTAATTGACGCAATTACTAGAGTTATGCCTAATGTTATAAGTAAAAATGAATCACATTTGAATGATTCATTTAGTAATAATTTATTAGAGCACCCTCACTACACTAGACCAAGTGAGTTCATGGGAAAAAAAGTACCTGATGTTTTAGTAAGCGGTAATCACAAATTGATTGAAGAATGGCGAAAAAATGAATCTATCAAAAGAACAAAAGAAAGAAGAAAAGATTTATATGATAAATTCAGGAAGGAGCAGGGAAATGAATAAAGCAGCACTAAAGAAGTTTTTTATTGAAGACAATTTATTAATAATTATTGACGGATTTCTTATTGGTCTTGTATTGATTGGTTTCCTTATTTTTGGATTATCTGATCCTAAAGATACATTCACAAAGACTGTTGATTCTTATACAAATAGCCAACAATCTTATGAAGAATCTTTTATAAGAAGATATCAGTTAGATGATTATACAAAAGATGAACCATATTTTGTCTTAAATCCATATAAAATGTCTCCACTTTCAGGATTATTGATGTTTGAAACTGAAACAGAAACTAGCTTTAAAATAGTAGTAGTAGGTAAAACAGCAGATGCAAATATTGAATTTACTACAGAATCTACAAAAGATCATTATATACCTGTATACGGGTTATATCCTGAATACTTAAATATGATTGAGTTATATGAAATATCAGGAGATATTGAAACTTTAGTGTCTACAACAGTAATTTATACTCCTGGGTTACCTAAAGAAATTACTTTTCCAACAGTAATCGAAACAACACATGAGTACTTTGGTGATGATTTAATGATGTTGATGCCAGCTTTAGGATCTTACCCAGTAGCTTATGATTATAATGGAGATGTTAGATGGTATTTATCATCTAAATTAACTTGGGCACCTGTAATGCTTGAAAATGGTCATTTATTACTTGGAACAGATAGGCTAGTAGCAGATCCATATTATACAACAGGATTATATGAGATAGATTATTTAGGAAAAGTGTATGCTGAATATACACTTCCTGGAGGATATCATCATGATGTATTCGAAATGAGTAATGGTAATTTACTTGTTGGTACAAGTGATTTTGATGGAACTGTTGAAGATGTAGTTGTTGAATTAGAAAGAACAAGTGGAGATATTATTAATACATGGGATATCGAGGATTACTTACCGGAATTAGATGGAATGGCAGAAATGTGGACTTCATTTGATTGGTTCCATAATAATAGTATTTTCTATGATGAATCTACTGATTCAATTATATTATCAGGTCGTCATCAAGATGCTGTAATTAGTATCGACTATTCAACGAATGATTTGAATTGGGTGTTAGGAGATCCAGAAAATTGGGGAACTGACTTTGTAGATGCTTATTTCTTTACATCAATTGGCGATAATTTTGAATGGCAATATGCACAACATTCAGCTATTGCCCTAGATAACGGAAATATCTTCTTATTTGATAATGGTAATAATCGTAGTAAACTAAGAGAATCTGATGTTTTAGCAGAAGATAATTACTCTCGTGGAGTAATATATGATATCGATACAACAAACATGACAATCCAGCAAGTTTATCAATTCGGAAAGGAACTTGGAAGTGCTTTTTATAGTCCTTATATCTCGAATGTAGAATACTACGCAGATGACAATTATTTAATCCATAGTGGAGGATATGGTGAGGTTTCAGGAGAAACCCTAAATATTCCTGCACCATTGAGCGAAGATTTTCAATCTGCGCTATTGAATTCTATTACCATTGAAGTATTGGATGGAGAAGAAGTTTATCGTTTAGAAGTTAATAGTAACTTTTACCGAGCAAAGAGGATTTCATTGTATACTGACTTAACAACTTATGATTTAGGTCCTGCAGAAATTTTAGGTAAATTTATAGTCACTGAAACGACTGATGAAACTTTTGAAGATGGATTCAAATTCTTTGACACTGTACCACCTAGATACGAAGTTGATTTACTTAAAGAGGAAGATCGATTTGTTGTTAATGGAGTATTTGATAACACAGAGATTGTATATCTTATATTAGAAAACTCAGATAATAAATATGTTTACCATATACCTACAGGAAGTAACACATATACAGCTATGTGTACTATTGTAAGTGATGGTGATGATTCCATTGTTTCGTTCTATGTGAACGAAGAAGGGATTAGTGGAACATATAAAGTTTATTTAAATATTGATGGTCATAAATTTGACCTTTATAAAAAGGTGATTTTTAACTAAAAATAACTGTTGCGTATCATATTTAGGTATGATATAATAATTAACGCTGTTAAATCTAATTAAACTTTGCTCCGCTTTGGAAGACCCTTATGAGCAAATGTAAAAGTAAGGAGTGAAAAATATGTCTCAGCAATTATTGAATGATATTACTAAAGAATATCAAAAACAAGATGTACCTGCTTTTAGAGCTGGAGATTCTGTAAAAGTATCTGTTAAAATAAAAGAAGGTAATCGCGAAAGAATCCAAATTTTTGAAGGTTTAGTAATTCAAAGACAAGGTGGAGGAATTGGAGAAACTTTCACAGTACGTAAGGTATCTTATGGTATTGGTGTAGAAAGAACATTCCCTGTGCATTCACCATCAGTAGAAAGTATCCAAATTGTAAAAAAAGGTAAAGTTCGTAGAGCTAAACTATTTTACATTAGAGGATTATCTGCTAAAAAATCTCGTATCAAAGAACGTAGATAATAAAAAGATACCATCAAACGATGGTATTTTTTATTAGCATATCAGTAGAAAATAAAAGAGTTTTTGTACATGTTGCACAAAATTTATGAAAAGTTTTCATAAAACAAGCCTTTTTATTGAAAACATTTTCACTTATGATATAATTTAAGTGATGAAAGAAGGTGCTGTTTATGAGTAAAGCAACTATTTATGACGTAGCAGGAGCGGCTCGAGTTTCGCTTGCTACAGTATCAAGAGCAATTAATAATCCAGAAAAAGTTAAACCTGAAACAAGGGAAAGAGTTTTAAAGGTTATTGAAGAATTAGGTTATAAGCCAAATGCCTTTGCTAGGGGACTTGCAAGCAGAAAGTCTACAACAATCGCAGTAGTGGTTCCTGATATGGAACGTGCAAGTATTGCCGAAATGATGAACGGTATTGCTGATATTGCACGTGTATATAAGTATTCAATTTTGCTATATATTTTAGAAAGTGAAGAGGCAAGCGAGGAAGATATCTTAAGAGAAATCATCGCTGCACAAGTTGATGGAATTTTATATTTGAATGATGAAATTACTGAAAAACAATACAGTTTTCTGAAAACAGTCAAAAATACTTATCAAATACCAGTTGTATTAACAAATACTTTTTATCCAGAAAGTGATGAGATTCCATCTGTTTCTATAGATTATGAAAGAGCTGGATATGAAATCACTAAAAAACTAATTGAAGAAGGTCGTAAAAATATCTATATGGTCTCAACTGTTAGAAAATATATGGTTAATGATTTAAAAGAAGAAGGATATTCAAGAGCAATGAAAGAATCAGGACTAGATGAAACAATTATGAGAACATCTGGTAGAATATCGATAAACACTGAACATTTCAATGAATACTTTAAAGACAGCAAAGTTGATGGAGTAATCGCAGTTCGTGATTCAATCGCAATATCATTTATGAATGTTGCATTTGAAAATGATGCAAGAGTACCAGAAGATATTGGTGTTTGTGGATTCCAAAATACAAAATATGCTCGTTTAGCGAGACCACAATTATCTTGTGTTGACGTTCCTATTTACGATTTAGGTGCTGTTGGAATGAGATTATTAACAAAATTAATGAACAATGAACCAATATCTGAAAAAGTAGTAAAATTACCACATTCAATTGTATTAAGAAAAACAACTTTATAAAGCGATGATTAAAAGAGGAATATGAACTGTTATCGATAGAGACTTAGTGAATGGTGGAAACTAAGGTTAACTAATATTCTATACACTTATGAGCTTCTGCAAAGAAAAGTGCAGACGGTAAACCCGTTATCTTTGAATAGTGCTAGATTTTATGTCTAGAATTAAGGTGGTATAACGAATTTCTTAAAGTTCGTCCTTTTCTAGGGCGAACTTTTTATAATACATAGGAGGAATTAAAAATGAATTTATTAGAAGAATTAAAATGGCGTGACTTAATCTTTGACGTTACCGATCCTGAAATTGGTAACGTATTAGAAAATGAAAAAATGACTTTTTATGTAGGAGTTGATCCAACTGCGGATAGTATACATGTTGGTCACTTAATTTCTTACTTAGTATCAAAGAGATTGCAAGATAGAGGGCATCACCCAATATTAGTAATAGGTGGTGGAACTGGTCTTATAGGTGATCCAAGTGGAAGAAG
>DAOWHG010000073.1 GCA_030641535.1 Mycoplasmatota bacterium
AGAAAGACTACTGTTGAACCATCCACGGTATTGATCGCTTCCTTCTAAATATAGATCACTTGGCTCAGGAAGATTATAATCCATCATATCACCATTATGATATTTACTTGAATCAAACCACACGTCTAAGATATCAGTTTCTTTAGTAAAATTAGAGTTTGGTGATGCTGGATTAGTATAACCAACAGGTAATAATTCTTTAGCTGTGTTAGTGTACCAAGCATTTGAACCTTCTTTTTCAAATATATTTGCTACATGATTAATAACTTCTTTGTCAAGAATCTCAGTACCATCTTCATTATAGAATACAGGAATTGGAACTCCCCAAGTTCTTTGACGAGAGATACACCAAGCTTGACGATCTTTAACCATGTTTGTCATACGTAATTCTCCCCATTTAGGGTACCAATCTACTTTTTTGATTTCCTTAAGCATATCATCTTTCAAAGACTCAATTGAAGCAAACCATTGCGCAGTTGCACGGAATATTACCGGTTTTTTTGTACGCCAGTCATGTGGATAACTATGTGTAATCCATACCATTTTCAATAGATATCCCAAATCATGAAGATCACTCACAACACTTTTATTACACTCTTCAATAAATTCACCCTCATATTGTCCAGCTTCTGCAGTCATATACCCTTTTGAATCAACTGGGCATAAGATATCAAGACCATATTTCTTTCCAATAATGAAGTCATCTTCCCCGTGTCCTGGAGCAGTATGAACTAACCCTGTTCCGCCTTCAACTGTTACGTGATGTCCTAATACAATAGGACTTATTCTATCGTATAAAGGGTGTTTATAAGTAATTCCTTCTAAAACATCCCCTTTTACTTCTTTCAATACTTCCACATTATTCCACTCTAACATATCAGATAATTCATTGATTAATTCTGTAGCTACTAAATAGTTAACTTTTTTATCTACTTTAATAAATGAATAACGCAATTGATCTCCTACTGCGATTGCTAAGTTAGCAGGAATTGTCCAAGGAGTAGTTGTCCAGACTAAAAATTGGAAGTCTTCTTCAAAAACACCTTGTTTATTAACAGCATCCATTGCTACATAAATTGAAGGAGATTTTTTATCATGATATTCAATTTCTGCTTCGGCAAGTGCTGTTTCACTTGATGGAGACCAAAAGATTGGTTTTAATCCTTTGAAAATTAATCCTTTAGCTGCCATATCCGCAAATATTCTTAATTGAGATGCTTCATATTTAGCTTCTAAAGTAATATAAGGATTATCCCATTCTCCTAGAATTCCTAATCTTTTAAATTGTACTCGTTGTTTATCAACTTGTTCAAGTGCGTAACTAGAGCACATTTTTCTAAAGTCTACTTTTTCAATTAAGTTACGATTTACTTTTTTAGTTTTAACTAATGCTGTTTCGATAGGAAGACCATGAGTATCCCACCCAGGTACATATCTCGTATAATACCCTTTCATGCTTTTATATCTTAAAACAAAGTCTTTTAAGACCTTATTTAATGCATGTCCAATATGGATATCTCCATTTGCGTATGGAGGACCATCATGCAAAACATATTCTTTATTGTTTTTGTTTTTAGCAAGACGTTTGTTGTATAGTTCCTGGTTATTCCATTCTTCTTGCATAAGTGGCTCATTATTCCCTAAATTTCCTCTCATTGGAAATTTGGTTTTTGGTAATAATAAACTGTCCTTGTAGTCATTCATTTTACTTCACTCCTTTTATATAAAAAAATCGCCCTTAAAAATAAGGACGAATAAGTATCCGCGGTACCACCTTGGTTCTAATTAATTATAATTAGCTCTCAAATTCGATAACGGTGAATTCCGGAAATTCTTACTTAGTTCAGAATTTCACTCATAGGGGATACATTTAATAATGTTTATCCAAGTTTTCAGCACCCTTGGTCTCTTTAATAAACGGTTTATTAAATACCTGTCCTAGTCAATGTTTTTTATACTTTACATTTTAACAGCTTAATTCTAAAAAACAATACTTTTTAGAATATTTTCAATAAATATGATAGTTATTTAAAATGTAGCAATCATACGAGCTAAATTATTTAGTCCCCATGAATACAATATAAATCCTAAAATAGGTGTAAAATCCATCATTCCAAAAACTAGTAATCCTCTAAATATTCGCATATAAGGGTTTGCTAGGTAGTGAATAAGTGAATATAGTTTAGTTTTTCTTAATTCAGGAATCCAAGAACCTAGTACATAGATAATTAGAATCCAGTAGTATGCTTGTAGTATGTAATAAATTACTGTTAGTGTTAGTGCCATATTATTTACTCCTTATATTCCTCTACAAATTTTCGTAATGATCCATCTTTATAATCAGTTTTTGTTGCGAATAAAAAGATTGTTGGTTGAATTACTTCAATTTCTCCATCAATAGCATAAATTACTCCACTTAAGAAAGTAATAACTTTATTCGCTTCAATAGGCTCATATTCTTCATAATTAACAATAAGAGGGACTCCTTTTAAAAGCTTATTAGCAAGTTTCATTACATCCACTTGTTTTTCCATTGTGATGAACTCTACACGGTCAATTGCTTTTTTGTTTTTAGCCATTATTGCACCTCTTTCTTAAATAATACACTACCAAGTCTTAAATATGTTGCATTATGCTTAAGAGCTATAAGATAGTCATTACTCATCCCGATTGATAAATCTAATAAATCAATATTTAGTTCTTTTTTGATTAATAATTGTAAATCATTTAACTTTTGAAATTCATTACTAATGATTTCCTCGTCACTTGTAAGTTCAGCCATTCCCATAAGCCCTATAATATTAATTTTATCAAAATTTCTAATTTCTTTTATAAAATCAATTACTTCATCTGGATTAAGCCCATGTTTTGACTCTTCGCTACTAATATTCACTTGAATAAAACAGTTAAGAGCATCAACTCTTCTTTTTTGAATCTCATTAGCAAGTTTTATTGTATCTAAAGAATGAAGATAATCAATAGAATTAATTATTTTTTTAGCTTTTTTTGTTTGTAATGTTCCAATTAGATGCCAAGTTATGTCTAAATCAGACAGATTTTCTTGTTTCTCTAATAATATTTCTATACGATTTTCACCAAAATGATGAATTCCTGTTTTGTATAGCTCTCTCATTTCATCTGAATTAAAATATTTCGTAGCTGCGACCACTTTTACACTATCATTATTTATATTACTAAGTATTTTTTCTGTATAAAATATCATTTTCTTCTCGAATAAGTATAAATACTAGTCAAAATAAATCCAAACGCAGCTAAAAATATTGCAAATATATCACTAATGTCTTTCCAAAATAGAAACATTAATAGAATTGCTAAAATAATACTTAAATAAGAGATAGTATAGACTTTTTTCATTTTATCACCTTTTAACTTTAAATTAAAAAAGCACCAGAGGCGCTTATTTAAATCTTGATTTTAACCAAGATGGAATTGCAGTTTTTGAAGGAGGTTCTTCCTCATTTTCAACAACTTCTTTTCCACGCTTTCTTTTCGATTTTTTAGACGGTTCCTCTTCCTTTATTACAGGTGTTTCATCATGAGGTGTACTTCCAATATCGCTAAATTCAACAGGGCGATTTTCATCAAATCCTGCTGCGATTACTGTAACGATTATCTCATCTTCAATATCTTGATTAATTGTTGTACCATAAATAATATTTATTTCAGTAGAACTTGCTGCTTGAATAGCTTCAACAGCTTCATTTACTTCCCAAAGTGCAATGTCTACACCACTGGCAATATTTACAACAGCGTCAGTTGCGCCATCGATACTAGCATCTAATAATGGAGAATGAATAGCTTTTCTTGTTGCTTCAATAGCGCGATTTTCGCCACTAGCAATTCCTATTCCCATTAAGGCAGTACCTTTATCTTTCATAACGGTTTTAATGTCAGCAAAATCAACGTTAATTAGTCCGGGCACCGTGATTATTTCAGCAATACCTTGAACTCCTTGACGTAATACATTATCTGCTTCTCTGAATGCTTCTAACATAGATGTAGATCGGTCAACTACGTATAGTAGACGATCATTTGGAACTACAATTAAAGTATCAACATAAGGTTTTAAAGCATCTAGTCCTTCTAATGCAGTTGCAACTCTTCTTCTTCCTTCGAAACTAAATGGTTTTGTAACAATACCAATTGTTAAACATCCCATTTCCCTAGAAATTCTTGCAATTACCGGTGCTGCACCAGTACCTGTTCCACCACCCATACCTGCAGTAATGAATACCATGTCAGTATCGCTTAATAATTCACGAATTTCATCTTCTGACTCGATAGCGGCACGTCTTCCTATGTCAGGATCTGCTCCTGCTCCAAGACCTCTAGTTAACATTTTACCAATTTGTATTCTAGAATCAGCCTTAGAAAGTCTTAATACTTGTGCGTCTGTATTGATAGCTACGAATTCAACACCTTGAACTTCATTTTCAATCATTCTGTTCACTGCGTTTCCTCCACCACCACCAACTCCGATTACCTTAATTGAGGGCTTTTGATTAAAATTATCGATTGATTCAAACATAGATTTTACCTCCAATTAACTTATTAATTTATTATAGCATTTTTATAGTATAAAATAAACAATATTTTTCTAAAATGGCCTATTAAGTTTATTTATAGTATTTTTTGAAAAATTCCTTTTTAAAATCTCCTAAAGAATCATTTAAAATTGCTTGTCTAATATTTTTTGTGAGTGTTTTTAAAAAATATAAATTATGATAGCTTATCAATCTAGGACCTAGTGTTTCTTGTGCTTTAAAAAGATGTCTCAAATAACTCTTTGAGTAAGTTTTACAGACTTTACAATCACACTCAATATCAAGAGGAGATGTATCACTTTCATATACCTTACTTTTAATAGAAATTCTTCCGACACTTGTCATTGCCCCACCATGTCTTGCAAGGCGGGTTGGATGAACACAATCAAACATATCCATTCCACGAATTACTCCTTCAATTATATCATCGGGTGTTCCGACCCCCATTAAATAACGAGGTTTGTCTTTTGGTAAGACATCTTTCAAGTAGTCAAGGACTTCGTACTGTTCCTGCTTTGTCTCTCCAACACTCAATCCGCCAATACTATATCCAGGAAAATCCATCTTAATTAGCTCTTTAGCACACATTAACCTTAGATCTTTATAGGGTCCTCCTTGAACAATCCCAAAAAGCGATTGGTCAGTAGAATCTCCATGTTCTTTGCTTCCTCGTAAAGCCCATCTAATTGTTCTTTCCACAGACTCTTTCATGTATTCATATGATGAATCAAATGGAGCACATTCATCAAAACTCATAATGATATCTGCACCTAAATTATGTTGAATTTTGATAGAATCTTCTGGACTCATAAATAATTTTGCTCCAGATTTATGATGTCTAAATTCAACACCTTCTTCTGTGATTTTTCTTATGTTAGAAAGACTAAAAACCTGGAATCCTCCACTATCAGTTAAGAGTGCATGACCCCATTTCATAAATCCTCTAATTCCACCTTGATCTTTAACAATATTATCACCAGGCTCGAGCCATAAATGATATGTGTTTCCTAAAATAAGTCCATCACTTACTTCTTCTATTTCCTTATTTTCCAGTGTCTTCACAGTTGCTTTTGTACCCACAGGCATAAAAACAGGTGTTTCGATACTCCCATGCGGAGTATGTAAAATACCAAGTCTTGCTCCTGTTTGTTTACATTCATGAATTAATTCAAATTTTATTGCCATATTTATCACCAAATTTATTATATATTACAATTTTCTTATTTTCTACAATATTTACATATTTTTCTTTGCATTTGAAATCATTAATCTAATACGATTCAATTGATTTATTTCAGTTGCTGAAGTGTCATAATCAATTGTGACTATATTACTTTCAGGAAAATTATCTTTTATTCTCTTAATCATACCTTTTCCTGCGATATGATTTGGTAGACAGCCAAATGGCTGTGTACAAACGATATTTGGAACTTTATTATGAATTAAATGAACCATTTCTGCAGTTAATAACCAACCTTCTCCTACATGTGTTCCATAACCAATAAAACCTTTTGCTAACTTTTTAAGTTCTCTATAAGGAATAGGTTTAACAAATCCATATTTATCTAATATATTTGCAACAACTTTTTTTCTTTTCTCAACAAACTCTACAGTTATATAATTAGTGAATCTAGATTTCTTGCTACCACCATATTTAGTAATATCGTGAACAATAGAATCAAAAGAATATAAGAAGAAATCAAAAATACTTGGAGTTATTACTTCACAACCTTCATCTCTTAATACTTGTTCAAGATTATTGTTTCCAAGTGGGGAGTATTTTACGTAAATTTCTCCAACTATTCCTACTTTAGGTTTAGGAACACTTTTATCTACTTCTATCTCAGAAAAACGTTTAACTACTTTTTCAATTAATCTTTTTGGTTGATTCCAAGCTCTTAAGTCGTTATATCTAAAGCTTTTTGCTAGTAGTTTGTGCATTTCATTATATACTTCCATTGTTTCTCCTTTATTAACTTCATAAGGGATAATTTCATTAACTACTTGCATTAAGATATCTCCAAATATTAAAGCATTTGTTAATTTGAAAGTCATTCTAGTAGTAATTCTAAATCCTGGATTTTTCTCTAGACCAACAGAATTAAAGCTAATGATAGGGATAAACTCGTAATGTGCTTTAGCAAATGCTTTTCTAATAAGATTTATATAATTACTTGCTCTACATCCCCCACCTGTTTGGGAAATCATTACAGCAATTTTATGAACATCATATCCACCAGTTTTAATTGCGTCAATAAATTGTCCAATTACAAGCATTGCCGGCACACAGATATCATTATGTGAGTATTTCATTCCTTCATTAATTAAATCAAAAGAATGATTTTGTAATATTTCAGAATGAAAACCTTCACTTCCCAATATATCAGTAAAGAAATCAAAATGGTAGGGAGCCATTGAGGGAATTAATACAGTATATTCTTTTTTCATCTCTTTGGTAAACAAAATTCTATCATCTTCATATATTAATTTAGCCATTATAACACCCCTTTCATAGTTGAAAGTAAGCTTCTTACTCTTATATTCACAGTTCCTAAGTTATTTACTTCATCAATTTTTATTTGAGTGTATAGTTTATTATTCTTTTCTAATATACTTTTTACTTCATCAGTTGTTATAGCGTCAAGTCCACATCCAAAAGATACTAATTGAATTAAATTAGCATTTTCAATTTTAGATATATATTTTGCTGAATCGTATAATCTTGTATGATATGTCCACTGATTAAGGACATTAACCTTCTTTTGATCAGCAAACATATTAATAGAATCTTCACTTATTACGACAATTCCTAAACTTTGTAATAATTTAGGGATTCCATGATTAACTTCTGGATCAATATGGTATGGTCTTCCTGCTAGTAAGATAATGTTATTATTATTTTTAATAGCGTAATCAATACTTCTCATACCTTCCTCTAATACATCTTCTCTAAATTCTTTATACGCAGCTATAGCTAAGGTATAGGCTTTTTTAAGCTCTTTCTTAGTAATCTTCATTTTACTATTTATAGAAGCCTGTAAGTTTTTAATGAAGTAATCAATTTTATTTAAACTAACATATGGATCTAAAAAAGTATTTAAGTTTACATTATCCATATTAGCTCCAATAACCTCAGGATAAAACGCTACTACAGGACAATTATATTCATTATCTCGATGATCTTTTTCAATAAAGTTGTATGGCATGTTTGGATAGAACAGGTAGTCAATATCTTTTACTAATAGATTTTCTATATGACCATGTACTAATTTTGCAGGATAACAAATCGTATCACTTGGAATAGTTTCTTGTCCAAGCTCATAAATTGCCTTATTAGATCTATCGGAATAGACTATCTCGTAACCTAAAGAATCGAAGAAAGTAAACCAAAATGGAATATTTTCATACATATTTAAAACTAGAGGAATTCCAATTTTACTTTTGTATTCTTTGTTTTTATCAGAAACGTAACTCATTATCTTATCATATTTATATAGATATAGGTTTGGTAATTTATCACGATCTGATACAATTCCAGCTCCCTTATCACAACGGTTTCCTGAAATGTACTTATTCCCATTGAAAATATTTACTGTTAAAGCACAATAATTATTACATTTACGACAAACTGCACTTTTTGTTCTATATGTGAAATTGTCAAGACCTTGTAAATCAAGAATACTTGACTTTTCTTTTTGATTCTCTTTTGCTACTAAGGCAGCACCATAAGCTCCCATTAAACCTGCAATATTTGGTCTAATAACTAATGTATCTATTTCTTGTTCAAAAGCTCTTAAAATTCCATTATTATAAAATGTACCACCTTGAACAATGATTTTTTCGCCAAACTCTTCTTTTATATCAACTGCTCTAATTACTTTATATAGAGCATTTTTTACAACACTATAGGCAAGACCTGCAGATATATCCGCAGTTGATGCACCTTCAGCTTGTGCTTGTTTTACTCCACTATTCATAAATACTGTACATCTACTTCCTAAATCAACAGGTTGATTAGATTTTAATGCAAGTTCTGCGAAGTCTTCAATAGTATGTCCTAGAGATGTTGAAAA
>DAOWHG010000039.1 GCA_030641535.1 Mycoplasmatota bacterium
AATAGTTGCTGCAAGCAAATCTAAGTAAAATAATAACTGATGCTTTTTATAGTATTTGATAAATGTTTTTAACATAATGACACCTCATAAGGGAATTATAGCATAATAATAAAAATATATATTAACTATTTGCAAATATGTTATAATTACTATGGTGAGAAAAATGATTATAAGTTTAGATGAACTATTAAAAATTGAACTAAAAGATAAGGTTATTGTTTTCCAAACAGATACTGTTTACGGAGTAGGTTGTTTAATAAACAGTGAGAGTGGAGTAAATAAAATCTACGAAATAAAAAAAAGAGAGAAGAGAAATCCTCTCGCAGTTTTGTGTTCAAATATTGAACAAGTGAAAGATTTAGTTTTTAAGTTTGAGTTAGGTGAGAAGTATGCAAAAGAATTTTGGCCGGGAGCTATGACACTTGTTTATCCAAAGAAAGAAAGCATTGGGGATTTTATTACCTCAGGACTTAGTACTGTTGGAGTAAGAATACCGAAAGATAAGACAGCTTTAAAAATATTAGATAAGTTTGGTCCTATGGCAGTTACAAGTTTGAATTTATCAAGTGAACCACCAATTCTAAAATACGAAGATACATTAAGCTTTAATAATGTTGTTGATTATATTGTAGAAGGGGAAAATTTGTCTTCAATTAGTTCAACAGTTTATGATGTTGTTAATGAAAAAGTATTACGTCAGGGAACTATAAAAATAGGGTGATTTTTCAGCCTATTTTCTATGTTGTTTTTTTTGAAGATTTTCAACTATATTATGATAAATATATAATAAACATATATTAATATTATATTTAATGTGATTTATTATTGAAATCTTATAGAGTTTTGTTATAATTGAAAAGTAGTATACATACAAAGTATTTTTATAAACACTTTTAAGGAGGGTTTATTATGAAAATAGCATTAGGTGCAGACCATGGTGGATATAGCCATAAAGAGACTATCAAGAAACATTTAATCGAACGAGGGTTTGAAGTGAAAGATTTTGGAACGTATTCCTTAGAGAGTACAGACTATAATGATTTCGCAATTAAAGTTGCGGAAAGTGTTAGAGATAAATTGTATGATCGAGGAATACTAATTTGTGGAACTGGAATCGGAATGAGTGTTATGGCGAACAAAGTTAAAGGGATTAGAGCTGCTTTAGTTCATGATTTATTTACTGCAGAAGCAACTAGACTTCACAATAATACAAATGTACTCGCAATGGGTGGAAGAGTTATTGAACTTGAAAAAGCATTGAAGATTGTTGATGTCTGGGTTGATACTAAATTTTCAAATGAAGAAAGACATATTAGGAGAATTAAAAAAATAGATGGTTATAAAGGAGAATGATGATGGGGAAATTAATAATTTTGAATCATCCATTAATAGACCATAAGATGGCTATTATAAGAAACAAAAATACTGACACTAAAACTTTTAGACATCTAGTTAATGAAGTAGGTGGATTAATCACTTATGAAATTACTAGGGGATTAAGTTTAAAAGAAGTTGATGTAGTGACTCCAATTACAAAGACTGTTTGTAAGACTTTGAGTAAAGATGTAATAATTGTCCCAATCTTAAGAGCTGGGCTTGGTATGGTTGATGGAATACAAATGCTTATCCCAACTGCCAAAGTTGGACATGTAGGAATGTATCGTGATGAAAAAACACTGGAACCTGTTGAGTATTACGCTAAGTTTCCAAAGGAGATTACTACTGGTACTGTACTAGTAGTTGATCCAATGTTAGCTACAGGAGGTAGTGCTAGTGCTGCAATTACTGCAGTTAAAGAACGAGGAGCAATAGATATTACATATGTTGGGATAGTAGGATGTCCTGAGGGAGTAAAAAGATTGAATAATGATCACCCTGATGTTGATATATATTTAGCTGCGATGGATGAAAAACTAAATGAAACAGGATACATTGTTCCAGGACTTGGAGATTGCGGAGACAGATTATTTGGTACAAAGTAATGGATAAAAAGCAGAAAAATGCATTAAGAGTTTATTCGATAGTGAGTAGTTTCTTGTTCGAAATTATTATCACAATAGGAATCTCTATAGCTATCGGTTATTTTTTAGACGAATTATTGAATACGGTATTCGTATTCAAATTGATATTTATAATTATAGGGATATTCGCTGGGATTAGAAATCTCATAGTTAGAGTATCTAGGCTGGAGGACGAAGATGGAGAGTAAAGACACATTCATCAAAACTTTTCCATTTGTTTGGATTTATACAGGAATTATTGCGATAACATTTTTAATTTTCATTAATCAAATTTGGGCTGTTTCATTTGTCTTAGGAAGTGTTACTAGTTTAATGACAATGAGTATGCTTTATAAGAGCTCAAGAAGAGTAGTTGAAAGTGATAAAATAACAGCTCAGAAATTAGCTGTTAGAAATTATGCTTTTAGATATTTCTTTTATGTTTTAATTTTAGTTGTATCAGGCTATTTTGATTCTTTAGAATTATTAGCTACAGCAATTGGTTTATTTTCATTCAAAATAGTATTTTACATTGTGTTACTTATTGAAAGTAGAGGTGGTAAAAAATGATTGATTTTTATGTTGAATTATCTCCAGGAATTAAAGCATCGATGATTGTTACCACATTTTTAGTGTTCTCTACTTTGCTATTAGGATTAAAAGTAAAAAAGATGAAAGCATCTGATGTTCCAACAGGGATTACATTAATTGCAGTAATGTTTGTACAGGGAGTAAATAATATGCAACATGATTTCTTTAAGAAGTATTGGAAACAATTTACTCCGTATACAATGACAATTCTATTGTTTTTAATGTTTGCGAATACTGCTTCTCTTGCAGGACTTAGTGCACCATTATCAAATATTAATGTAGCACTTGGGTTTAGTATACTAGCATTTGGTTCAGTTCAAATAGCTGCGCTATTTACTAAAAAACCAAAACAAAGAGCTAAAGATTTATTAGATCCTCATTGGGCTTTTTTACCAATCAATATAGTTGGTGAAATGTCAACACCGTTTGCAATGGGACTTCGTTTATTTGGAAATTTACTAAGTGGAGCAATTATTGGTATTATCCTTTATGGTGTACTATCATGGGGTGGAATATTAGCTGGAGCTTTCCTAATCCATCCAATCTTCGATATGTTCTTTGGATTAGTACAAGCGTATGTATATTTTATGTTATTAACAATATTTATGAGTATGGCGGTAGAAGAATAAGAATGTTATTTACTGAGTAATCAGTTGATATATAAATGAGATTAAAAAAACAATTTAAATAATAAGGAGGAAACAAATTATGGAATCAATTTACACAGAATTTTTCGCATTAGGAATGGCATATTTAGGTGCAGGGTTAGCAGTATTAACTGGAATTGGGCCTGGAATTGGGCAAGGATACGCAGCTGGTAAAGCAGTTGAAGCTATTGGTAGACAACCTGAAGCTGTATCAAGTATTAGAACTGTAATGATTACAGGGCAAGCATTAGCTGAAACAACTGGTCTTTACGGACTTGTAGTTGCAATTTTATTAATTTATACTGTATGATAAAAAGATTTTGAGGAGGCAATTCCAATGGAGAATGTTGCTGAAGCAATTAAGGTATTTATAGATGGAGCTATTGGTGTAAATCCGAAAGAAATGATAATTCAGATTGCCTCAACTTTACTTCTTTTTCTTGTAGTTAGATATTTTTTCTGGAACAATATTACAGCTTATTTAGAAGAAAGAAAAAATCATATGGCACAAGAGTATGACGAAGCAAATGAAGCGAATTTACAAGCACAATCATTTAAAGAAAAAGCAGTTGGAGAATTAACTGAAATTAGATTGAGTGCTAAAGGTATTATTGATGAAGCTAAAGAACGTGGAGAAAATGAACGTTCAGAAATAGTTGGTAATGCAAAAAAAGAAGCTACTGTTGTTATTGAAAATGCTCAAAAAGAAATTGAAAGTGAAATTGAAAAAGCACGTACAAGTATTAATGATGAGATCGTTAGTGTGGCAGTGCTTATGGCAGAGAAGGTTATTAAGAAAGAAATAGATGAAAGTAAACATAAAGAGCTTCTTGAAGAAGTTACTAAAGAGGTAATCAGTTAATGAATTACATCGCTTTTCAGTATGCAGAAGCCTTGTTTGGATTAGCTAATGAATCGTCTCAAATTGAGAAGATTTATTCTGAATTCAAAGTAATAAATGAATCGTTTGACGCTGATATCTATAAATTTCTTAACCATCCAAAGATTACTAAAAAAGATAAAAAAGAAATCATTGCTAATAGCATTGAGAATGATTTACTAAAAAGATTTGTTTTTGTCTTGATTGATAATTCACGAATTGAATTTCTTGAAGATACTTTAGTAGAGTTTGAAAAGATGATAAATAATCAAAACAAAGTGATGATAGTTCAGGTATTTTCTAATAAGAAATTATCAACTGAGCAATCAGCGCAATTAGTTACAAATTTAGAACTTAAACATAATAGAAAAATTGAGCTTGAAAATATCGTTGATAGATCAATTGTTGGTGGACTTAGAATCGAATTTGAAGGAATGATTCTAGATGATACTATCAATAATTATTTACACAGCCTTAAAGCTAATTTGACGAAATAATTTGAGGTGAGAGAATGAGTAAAATTAATCCCGTTGAGATTAGTTCTTTAATTAAAGAGCAAATCAAGAAATATGAAAAAGAGATTAAAACTGAAAGTGTTGGTACTGTAATTAGCGTTGGTGATGGTATTGCTTTAGTTCATGGATTGGACAATGCGATGAGTGGCGAATTATTACTATTCCCTGGAGATATCTATGGATTAGTATTAAATTTAGAAACTGATCATGTTGGTGCAATTTTACTTGATGAAAGTACAGCTGTTAAAGAGGGAGACATCGTTAAAACAACAGGACGTCTTTTAGAGGTCCCTGTTGGAGAAGAAATTATTGGACGTGTTGTAAATGCTCTTGGACAACCAATTGATGGAATGGGTAAAATTAATTCGACTAAGACAAGATCAATTGAAAGAAAAGCGACTGGGGTTATGAGTCGTAAGTCGGTTAATCAACCGTTACAAACAGGACTTAAAGTATTAGATGCATTAGTACCAATTGGACGTGGACAACGTGAGTTAATAATTGGGGATAGACAAACTGGTAAAACAGCTATTACTATCGATACAATTATTAATCAAAAAGGAAAAGATGTTATTTGTATTTATGTAGCAATTGGACAAAAAGAAAGTACTGTAGCTGCAGTATTTGAAACATTAAAGCAACATGGTGCTATGGACTATTCAATTATTGTTAGTGCATCAGCTTCAGAACCTTCACCATTATTATATTTAGCTCCATATACTGGAGTTACAATGGCAGAAGAATATATGTTTGCTGGTAAAGATGTACTTGGTATCTATGATGATTTAACAAAACATGCAATGGCATATCGAGAATTAAGTTTATTACTTCGTAGACCACCGGGAAGAGAAGCATATCCTGGAGATGTATTCTATTTACATTCAAGATTACTTGAAAGAGCTGCGAAATTAAATGATGAATTAGGTGGAGGAAGTATTACTGCTTTACCAATCATTGAAACGCAAGCTGGAGATATTAGTGCTTATATTCCAACTAACGTTATTAGTATCACTGATGGACAAATCTTCTTACAAAGTGATTTATTCCACAGTGGTGTAAGACCTGCAATCAACGCTGGACTTTCAGTATCACGTGTTGGTGGTAATGCACAAATCAAAGCAATCAAAAAAGTATCTGGAACTCTTCGTTTAGATTTAGCTTCATACAGAGAATTAGAAGCATTTACACAATTTGGTAGTGATTTAGATGA
>DAOWHG010000066.1 GCA_030641535.1 Mycoplasmatota bacterium
ACACATTAGGAAAACAGATCGAGGAGTTGAAAAAGTATACGTCAAAGTTATTAATTGTAAGTTAGACCACAAATACAATGGAACACTTATCGACCAAAAAGAAATAATGCTTACCCAAGATGAAAAAACAATAAAAGAATATTTAGAAATGCATAATGGAGTAATGAAGATAACAGATAGATCAACTCCTGAAGAAATAAATGATGTTTTTAAAATGTCAAAAGCAGCATTTAAAAGAGCTCTCGGTACTCTTTATAAGGAAAAAGTAATTCAATTATTAGCTGATGAAACAAGATTAATAAATCCGGTTGAATAAATTAAATACTTAATATATAATTGGAAGAGAAAAATAACTTGAAAAGGTGATAATATGGGACGTAAATTTGAAGTAAGAAAAGCATCAATGGCAAAAACGATGTTAAAGAAAAGTAGAATATATTCTAGATTTGGAAAAGAAATCTATATGGCAGCGAAACTTGGTGGATCCAATTTAGATTCTAATCTAGCACTAAGACACTTAGTTGATAAAGCCAAAAAAGCACAAGTTCCTACTGACGTAATAAAAAGAAATATTCAAAAAGCTGAAAAAGGACTTGGTGAAGATTTCCAACCTATCAGATACGAAGGATTTGGACCAGGTGGTATCGGAATTATTGTTGATACCTTAACTGATAATGTAAATAGAACAGTAAGTGAGGTAAGAAACTGTTTCACTAAAATAGGATGTAAATTAGGAAGAAGCGGTACAGTCGAACATTCTTTTGCACATCTTTCTCATACAACAGTTAAAGGAATGAGTGAAGAAGAAGTATTTGAAACATTATTAATGGCAGATATTGATGTATTAGAAATCAGTGAAGAAGATGGATTAGTCGAAATAGAAGCTGATGGATTTGATCTTGACAAGATACAGGAAATTCTAACTGAGGCAAATGAACTTATTGAAATAGTTGAAGGTGAAAATGGATGGTATCCACATAATTACATAGAACTATCAGATGAAGAACAAGCATTATTTGACAAATTTATGAACCTTGCAAACGATGTTGAAGATATTCAAGAGGTATATCATAATATAAAAGAAGATTAGGCACATTATGTGCTTTTTTTCTGCAAAAAAATAGCCATATCATTTGATAAAAAATATTCCATAATCTATTATAATTATAAGGAGTGATATAATGAAAAAAATAGTTTTAGCATTTACAATATTATTATTTATTACGTTATTAAGCGCTTGTGGCGCTAAAGATAATACATTAAGAGTAGGAATGGATTTACGTTGGCCACCATTTGAAACAATCGATAGTGATAGTAATCCAACAGGAATAAGTGTTGATTTAGCTTATGCCTTAGGTGAATATCTAGATAGAGATGTTGAAATTGTTGATTTAGAATTTGGTTCATTAATTACAGCATTAGAAACTAATGAGATTGATATAATTATTGGGTCAATGTCTATCACAGATGAAAGAGCTTTGAAAATTAATTTTAGTGAACCATATTTTTATTTTCCATTGATTACAGTGTTGAATAAAGGATTTGCTACTGAAAATACAGTTTTAACAAAAGAAGATTTATTTACCATAGATGGAGTTAATTTCGTAGCTCCAAAAACATTTGTAACAATTGGAATTACTGAAAGTGAAGCCTTAAATCCAAATATTTTGGAAGTGAATGATGCTTCTGCTGCAGTATTAGAAGTAGTAAGTGGAGCAGCAGATGCTTTTATTATAAGTGCATCTAGTGCAGCTGAATACCATGCTGCAAACCCTGCAACTACAGAAATACTTTGGGATCCAATAGATTTATCTCCAATCGGGATGGGAATGAACAAGAGTGATACAGACTTATTAGAACAAGTAAATCAATTTATTGAAGGTTTAGAAGAAAATGGTGTATACGATGATTTACGCGATACATACGACTCTATAATTGCCGAAGGATTACCTGGGCAAGGACTAGACTTCTATATTCATGACGAAGATTAAGAAAACTAACGAAATATTTAGTTTTTCTGCAGCCCTTTTCATTTTTGGGCTGCTTGTTATTCTAATTATCATGATGTATCCCGGAAGAGAAAACTTCCAACTTGATCTATTATTTCCTTGGAGTAACATCATTGTAAAAGGGTGGATAATAACTATAATTGTTAGTATTATTAGCCTTGTAATTAGTATCATATTAGGGTTCTTACTGTACTTGCTAAGTAAAAGTAAGATACTAGTATTTAAATACTTAGGAACAATCTTTGGAGAAGTTGTTTTTGGGTCTCCATTAGTAGTTTTTCTAATAGTAATTTATTATTTTATTGGAACACCTATTAACCAATATTTAGGATTATCATCAACTCCGATAAACCGTTTAATCATTGGAACAATCGCACTTAGTTTATATATGGCACCATATATGAAAAATGTATTTCAAGGTGCTATGGAATCAATTGATGATATGCAATATCAAGCTATGACTGTTTTTGGATTTACAACATATCAAAAATATCGTTATATTATCATTCCACAGCTATTAAAAATATTAATTCCTCCACTAGCTGGAAATCTTACCTTCATTGTGAAGGGAAGTAGTTTGTTAAATTTCATTGGAGTACCTGAATTATATAATCAGATCACAACAGCACAATCAAATACTTACGCAGTTGTTGAAGGGTACTTAGTTATGTTTGTTATGTACTTGATAATAACAATACCTCTAATTAGAATAACAACCTATTTTGAAAAGAAGGTGTCCGCATGGAGTTAAAACTTAAAAATGTATGTAAAAAGTATGATGATAAAGATATACTAATTGATATTAATGCACATATCAAAGATAGAAGTGCAATTGCTATAATTGGACCATCAGGTGCGGGAAAATCAACATTACTTAGATTGTTATCACTAATTGAAACTCCTGATTGTGGAAGAATTTGTGTAAATGATAATCATTTATCAGAAATATCTCCTGAAGAATACTATAAAAAAATTGGGTTTGTATTTCAAACTCATACATTATTTCCACACTTAACAGTCTTAAGAAATATTACATTAATTCTTGAAAAAGTTCATAATAAAACAGTCGTTGAAGCTAAAAAAATCGCTTTAGATTTGTTAGAACACTTTGAACTAACTGAACATATTCACAAAAGAGCTGGGCAACTTAGTGGTGGTCAAAGTCAAAGAGTAAGTATTGTTAGAAGCCTGGCAATAAGCCCTGAAGTGCTATTCTTAGATGAACCAACAAGTTCTCTTGATCCTGTCTTAACACAGGAAGTTCTTAAAACAATTATAAAACTGAAGTTAGATAATATGAATTTTGTGATTGTAACTCACGAAATCTTATTCGCAAAAAAAGCAGCGGATTATATCATATTTATGGAAGAAGGTAGGATTGTTGAAATGGGAGATGTTTCAATTTTAGATGATCCAAAAACATGGGAATTAAAACAATTTCTATCAAATGTATTTTTATGGTAAAAAACAATAAACAAATTATTAAAACTCTAATTTTTTAATTAGAGTTTTTTGATTGTTTAAATAGCTTATTGTTGTTATAATGTTGAATAGTAATATAAGAAAGAAGTGACATCATGAAAAAAGCAATAATTTGGGTAATGATTCTTTATTTTTTTCAAGGAGTTATTCATAATTTAGGACATCCTGTAACACCATATCTTGTATCCGACTTAGGAATAGAAGATTATATGTTTGGTGTCTTTTTTGCTGCGATGAGTTTTGGATTGATGTTAGGTGGTCCTATTTGGGGAGTACTTGGAGATAGAGGTAATAAAAGAATCTATATGGCTATAGGTTTAATTGTATATAGTATTGGACAATATATGTTTGGATATTCTGGTAATGAATATGTGATGGTTTTCTTCCGTTTCCTTTCAGGATTTGGAGTAGCAGCTAGTGTAACGTTATTGTTAAGCCATTTAATATGTTTAGCTCCAAAGGAAAAAAGAACTAAATATATTGCGTGGAGTGTAGCAATGTTTACAGTAGGATCCAGCATTGGTTATTATCTTGGAGGGACACTTAGTACTAATCAGTTTTTTGTAGATTTACTTGGGACAGATGATTTAAGAAGAATATTCTTATTACAAGCTGTTTTGAATATCTTCCATGCAATTAACATGTATATCCAAATTAGACAAGTTAAAGAACCTATCAATGGAGAGAAGAAAGTATCACTTATTCAGGGATTCTTAGATATTAAGAAAATGAATAAGAATCTTATTATTTTCTTAATCTCACTTACGTTTATTTCGATAGGTATGATTAATATAAGTAAATTTATTGATGTATATTTTAAAGAATTAGGATACAATCCAAATGAACTTGGAACGTTTGTTTTCTGGACAGGAATTGTGTCTTTACTGACCAGTATATTTATTGTTCCATTAGTCGTTAAATTTAAAAAGGAATTAACAATAATGATATGGATTCAGGTTTTGAGTAGTATCATTGTATTCTTTGTTTTTAGAGGGAATGAAGTGCTATTATTACTTTATACATTCTTTATGTTATATGTTGTTTTGAAGGCTGTTTATGCTCCTTTAGAACAAAACTATATATCTACTTACGGTCATGACGGTAAGTATGGAACTATTATGGGAGTTAGACAATCTTTCTTTGCTGTTGGGATGGTAATAGGTCCATTAATCGGAGGATTTTTATATGATATCAAACCTTTATATGTGTTTGATTTTAGTGTCTTAATGTTCATTTTAGGATTTGTTTTATTACTGACAGTTAGAAAAAGATTAAGAAATGGAAACGTTTAATATAGAGTAAGAATATAATTGTTTAATAAACTAGATTATGATATAATTTTCTACGAGGTGATTTTGTGAATTTACCGAACAAATTATCATTTATGAGAGTATTATTAGTTCCAGTTTTAATAATCTTTTATTACTTAAAAGCAGATACGGATTTTTGGCTTATGTTTATGATGCCAATCTTTGTTGTTGCTTCTTTTACTGATTTTCTAGATGGGTTTATTGCTAGAAAGTATAATTTAGTAACTACATTCGGGAAATTTATTGATCCATTAGCTGATAAATTACTGGTAATGGCAGCATTACTTTTACTAACAGATGCAGGAGTTGTTC